>DATBKN010000117.1:0-5374 GCA_036555845.1 Gemmatimonadaceae bacterium
GTTCATCGAGCGCGCCAGTTCCGAGGCGAACTTCTATCGCATGCTGTTGACGGTGCGCTGGTCGTTCTAATACCGATGGAGTTGCGAATACAAAGGGGCGCCACTCGGCGCCCTTTTGATTTTCAACTGGAGGGACGAAGTGTCGTTAGGTCCATCGATTTGTTCCGGCGATCGGGCAGGTTGACGATGCGACCGCGGAGCTGGTCAGAATCGCGCGTGTTGGCATCCTTCGTCTACTATTCAGCGCGCATTGCGACAGTTGGATCGACGCTGAGAGCGCGGCGCGCCGGCACGTAGCCGGCGATGAGCGCGACCGCCGCCAGCGCGAGCGGTACGGCAATGAACGTCACCGGATCCGTCGCGCTCACCCCGTACAGCTGCGACGCGATCAGACGGGCGAAGCCGAGCGCCGCGATGACACCGATGGCTCCACCAATGGCAAGTAGGCGCGCGGTCCCACCCAACACACTACCCAACACATGTGTTGGCCGCGCGCCTAACGCCATTCGAACACCAATCTCACGCGTGCGCTGCGCGACGAGATACGACGTCACACCGAACATCCCGAGGCCAGCGAGCAACGCCGCAATGCCGCCAAGCACGGCCATGAGCGACGCGCCGATCCGCGCCGGCATGAGAACAACGCGCATGTTCTCGGCGGTCGGCCGCACGATCGGTGGCGCGATCACTGGGTCCAGGGCCCGAACAGCCTCGCCAATCGTCCCACCCAAAGCGCCGAGGTTGCTGCCGTCGGCAGCACGCACCTCGATGACCATCTCGTCGTGGAAGTCTTGCAGAGACGGGAGATACACGAAGTTGACGGGCCCTTCGCTGAGCGACGTGAATTTGACGTCGCGTGCCACACCCACGATCTCGATCCACGGCCCGTCAGGGCTCTGCATGCTGATGCGCTTTCCAACTGCGGATTCGTTAGGCCAGAGCCGCGCGGCCATCGTCGCATTGACCACGACGACGGGCGGCGCGCCCGTTCTGTCCGTCGCCGCGAACTCACGCCCGCGCGTGAGCGGGATCTGCATCGTCGCGAAGTATTCCGGCCCGACACGATTGAAATAGACCATCTGTTCGTCGGTGATCCTGGTCGGCGCCGGATCGCCTTCGCGGAAATACGTCGTCTGGCTGTTGCTGCCAGTCAGAGGCGTTAGGCGTCCGATCGCCGCCGAGGCGACTCCCGGTATCGCGCGGATGCGTTCGACCGCGCGATCGTAGAATGCGACGCCGGTCTCGCTCGTATAACGGCCCTGTCCCAGCTCGACGCGAACGTCGAGCAGGTTGGCCGTCGGGAAACCCGGATCGATCGTCTGCGCTCGCGCGAGACTGCGCGCGAACAACAGCGCGCCGACGAGTAACACGCTGCCCAGCGCGATCTGCACCATCAGCAGCGCGCTGCGCAGTCGCACGCCGCGAGGACTTGCCCAGCGCGCGTCATCGCGCACAGCCTCCGCAGCCTGCCTAACGGATACGAGAGCCGGGGCCAGCGCAAAGAGCAGCACCGTGAGCACTGCAGCGCCCGTCGCGTACAGCAGCACGCGCGCGTCGACGGCAAAATCGAAGTGAATGGGGACGTCGGCAGGCACCACGCCCGAGAGCAGACCCGTCACCCAGGCGGTCATGAGCAATGCTGCACCCGCACCGCCGACAGCAAGCACGGTTCCTTCGGTGAGGAATTGCTGCACGAGGCGGCGCTGCCGCGCGCCGATGGCGAGGCGGATGCCGATCTCGCGCCGCCGCCGCGCGCTGCGACCCAGCATCAGGTTGCCGACGTTCGCGCATGCGATCAGCAGGACGAGCAGCGCGACGACCTGCGCAAAGACGGTCGCGAGCGCGACGGGAGATCGCCCTTCTTCGGTGATTCCACGCGCGGGACGCACGCGCATGCGTGCCTCGTTAGGATTGTCCGAGCCGCGCTCGACGGCGATCTGCCGCGCGAGTCGCATCACGTCGGCCTCTGCCATCGCGACAGTAACGCCTTGCTTGAGGCGCCCAGAGACATACAGCCCGCCACCGAGGCTGTCCGGCACCATGCGCAGCAGTGCGCGCGTGTCGCCGAGTGGCACGAAGGCATCCGGCAGGAAGCCTTCCTGTCCGCCGTTGAAGTTGGCCGCCGAGACGCCGATCACTCGAAATGCAGAGCCGTTGAGCCGCACCAGTCGACCGACGATGCTCGGATCGCTGCCGAGCTGCGAGCTCCAGAACTTGTGTGAGAGAACGACCTCGGATTCACCCGCCGGCGTGCGGTCGTCGCTGCGCTCGTAAAGACGGCCAACCGCCGGAGTCTGGCCTAACGCGGAAAACAGGTTGCCGCTCGTCAGGAGCACCGTGGCGCGCACAGTTTCCGACCCGGCCTGCAGCGCGACAGGGAAGTACTCCTCGGCGATCAGCGCCGAAAATGACGACGTCTGCTCGCGCAGCCGCTGGAAACCGAGGAAGCTGAACGGACTGTGGTGCCCGTTGTACACGCGTACGATCTCATCGGGGCGCGGCACGTCGAGCGGCCGGAAGAGCAGAGCATTCGCGACAGTAAAGACGGTCGTGTTGGCTCCGATCCCGAGCGCGAGCGAGAGCAGGGCAACGATCGTGAAGCCGGGGGTTCGGAGAAGCTGGCGCAGGGCGTAGCGGACGTCGGAGGCGAGCGTCATAACGCGAGGCGGAGTGTGAGCGCGATGAGGAACCAGGAGCGCTAAGTCAAGTCGCGTGCCTCACGCGAAGACTCTCGTTATGTGCTGTTGCCATCGCATGTTAGCGCTCACTGCAGCGCCCCGCTGACGCGCTCAATCTGCGCGTGGCTGGGACTCGGCGTCCCAAAAACGAACAGACTACTTCTTAGCGGCGACCGAAGATCGATAGGTTGATGTACTTCCGCGGATTCGCCTTGACGTCAGCTAGCAGACTGTCGAACCGCGCGACGCTACCCAGCATGCTGCGGTAAAGCGTCGAGTCGTTGAGCAACTTGGCCACATTGCCGTCGCCGCTGTCGGCCTTGGCAATCAACGTGTTGAGCTTTGTGGTAGTGGCTTTGAGGTCGTTGGTGACGGCGACGAAGTTCTCCGTCGCTGTGTGAATCGCGCGCACCGTCGAGTCCACGCGCGCTGAATCCACCGCTCCCGCCCGCGAACGAACCGTCCCCATCGTGAGCTCGAATTGGCGCGCTTGCGTGTCCACAACGCGTTCGAGCGTTGAGGCGGTGCGGCTGAGTGCGCCCATCAGCTGACGTAGCTCGCGGAGTCCTCCGGAATCAACGAGCTCCGCTTGCGTGGAGCCGAGGATCTTTTGCGTCACTTGCAAAGCAGAGTCAGCACGCGACGCGATGACCTGGAGTCCGGCGGCCCCGGGTTTCGCCGGCACCGTGTCACCCTCGGCATATGCCGTGGGGTTAGGCCCTTCAGGCTGCAGCGCGATGGCGACGTCTCCGAAAAATCCGTTAGGCACGATGCTCGCGACTGAGCCATGCGGCACCTTGTACTTGTCGTAGATGCGAAACGCGACGACAAGCTCGCCGTTGTCGCGCAGATCGACGTCGTCGACGAATCCAACGGTGACGCCGGAGAGCCAAACGGGCTGCCCTTCTTTGAGGCCCGCTCCCCAGGGGAACCGGCCGTAGAGCACGTAGCCTTTCTCGAGTCCACCGCGGAGGAGCCAGATCGTCCCGACGATGAGAATTACAACAGCCGCGGTTGTAAAGAGGCCAACCAGTATCTCGTCACGTCGTTTCATCTCTGCCTAGAGGTAGGGGTAGGAATAGGGGTAGGGGTAGGGAAGAAGTCTAGGAGTCCAGGATCGGTGCGTCGCGTTAGGCGAGAGTCATTCTACCCCTATCCCTACTCCTATCCCTTGTAGTTAGCCTTGCAGATACGGGGCCAGCATGACCGCTGTAAGTGCGTCCAGGACGAGAATTGCCACCGATGTAATGACGACCGCGCTCGCCGTCGAGCGACCCACGCCCTCCGCGCCAACGTCTGCGGTATAGCCTTCGTAGCTACAAAAGAACGAAATCGCCATGCCGAAAATCGTCGCCTTGAGTAGCGAATAGAACACCTGGAAGATCGAAAACGAGAGGCGCAGTCCCTCCGAGAACTGGTTCCACGTCACGTCTGTTGCGAAGATCGCCGTGAAGAACGCCATGACCACACCGATCGCATCGGCGAAGACGACGAGGAGGGGCAACATGATCGTTCCAGCGATCACACGCGGCACAACGAGATACGCCACCGGGTTGTATGCGAGCGTCTCCAACGCATCGATCTGTTCCGTCACGCGCATGGTACCGATCTCGGCGGTCATGCGAGCGCCCACGCGGCCCGTGAGAACAAGGCCAGTGAGCAGCGGCCCCAGTTCGAGGATCAGCGACTGGCGCGCGATGAGGCCGACGACCGAGAGCTGAATGCCGGGGAAGAGCTGGTAGCGAGTCTGCAGCGCGATGACGGAGCCGATGAAAGCGGCGACGATGGCCGTGAGCGGCAGCGATGAGACGCCGATGCTGCGCATCTGCCTAACGACAAGCGGCAGCCACGTGCGCACGAAGCCGAACCCGATGATCGTCTGACGCAGGAAATCGACTCGCGCTCCCACGCCCCCAAACGTCGCCAACCCCGCCTGGGCCATGCGCCGCAGAAAACGCAGCCCGGCGCGCTGGAACATCGGGAACTCATCGGTTTCGCGATGAGAGCCGTAGAGCGGTGACGTCATGTACGCACGCGCAGCAACATCACGATCCCGGCGATCCCAAACACTACGTTAGGCATCCAGGCCGCAACTTCGGGCGAGACGATGCCGTTGCCTCCGATGGCGCGTGTCAATTGAATGAGGATGAGGAAGACGATTGTTGTTGCCAGGCTCACGCCGACCCCGTACGCCGCCCCGCCCCGCTGGTTGCTCGTGGCAAGTGGCGCGCCAAAGAACGCGATGATCAGGCACGTGACTGGAATCGCCAGCTTGAGCGCGCGATCGACCCGCAGCTTCTTGGTATCGGCCCCGGAACGCTCCAATGCACCGATAAAGCGTCCCAACTCCCCGTAATTCATCTCCTCCGGGGCTGGGGGAACGGCCAACAGTTCATCCGGGCGCTCCGTCAGGCGGGCGTCCCGCAGTGAGTCGAATCGAAACGTGACGTTTTGATTCAGCGTGAAGAGGATGTGCAGGGCGCCATTGCGCAGCGTCCAGTTTCCCTCTTCAGGATCCCATTTCCCGCTTTCGGCGGTCAGAACGTAGGTGGGATACGACGGATCGTTCAGTCGCCCCTTGCGCTCGATTTCGATCGCCTGCAACGAGCCGTACGTCGCGTTGAGCGACGTGACTTTGTACACCCGTCCGTGCTCGGATGCAAAAGCGAAGTTGGCGCGCTCGCCGCGACCCATCC
>DATBKN010000118.1:0-3221 GCA_036555845.1 Gemmatimonadaceae bacterium
CATCACTCGTCAGGCGCTCGCGACGTTCATCGATTGGCTGACAGGCGAACAGCGTTTTGTGCCAGCCGGCGAAGTCTTTCTCAACCAGGCCAGCTTCTCCTTCGATCTTTCGGTCATGGACGTTTATGGCGCTCTGACTACAGGAGGAACGCTGGTTTCAGCCACACGTGATCACGTGGACACGCCGCGCGAGCTGCACGCGATGCTCCGCAATTCCGGCATCACCACGTGGGTCTCGACTCCAACGTTCGCCGGCATGTGCCTGGCGGAGCCGACATTCAGCGGCAAGATCGTGCGCGGCATTAGGCGGTTCTTGTTCTGCGGCGAGGTTCTTCCGGTGGAGACGGCGCGGGCTCTCCTCGACAGGTTTCCGGAAGCCGAGGTGTGGAATACCTACGGGCCAACGGAGGCAACGGTCGCGACGACGTCGATCCGTATCGATCGCACGATCGCGGATGGTTGCGATGCGTTACCCGTCGGCGTGGCGATGCCGGCAGCCCGCGTTATGTGCGTTGATGAGTCTCTGGCCGCCGTTCCAGCGGGCGAGCGCGGCGAGATCGTGATCATCGGCCCGAATGTGAGTGTGGGCTACGTAAACCGGCCGGATCTCACCGCCCGTTCGTTTTTTGAGCGCGATGGCATGCGCGGGTACCGAACCGGCGACTGGGGTCGCTTCGTGGGGAATCTGCTCTACTGCGAGGGCCGCATCGACTCGCAGATAAAGCTTCACGGCTATCGCATCGAGCTTGGCGAGATCGAGTCCGAATTGCGCAGACAATCGGGTGTGCGCGACGCCGTGGTTATTCCTTCGATGCGGCAGGGGCGTCCCTGGTCGCTCGTCGCTGCAGTTCTCGTAAATGTGCTCCCGTCCGACAGCCGAGCGGCTGCTGAGACGCTGCGACAAGTCCTCGCGCAGCGGCTCCCTCCATACATGATCCCGCGTCACGTGCGATTTCTGACGTCCCTTCCGATGACGCCGAACGGGAAAGCTGACCGGGCGGCTATCGCCGTGGCGGTTGCCCCTCCGCGATGATCCCGTACGCGGACCTGCTGTTCTTCGGGCTGTCGTTGTACGTGCTGCTCCCCGCGATCGCGTTAGGCATCGCTGGACGCCTGACGTGGAAATGGACAGCCATCGCGACAGTGTTCATGGCCGCCGCTCAAGTGTTCCTCGCGACCGTGGGAGACACGCGCGTACGGGCTTTGCGGGTAGCCCTCGTAGCGGCCTTCATCGTGTGGCAGTGGGCGATCGCTTTCGCGTTTCTCCGCTGGCGCCAGAGCAATAAATCCGGGGGCGTTTGGTTGGCCGTGCTCGGCGTTTTGCTCCCGTTACTCACCGTCAAGTTCGTCCCTGATCAGGGGCTGCGTGGCGCGCTGATGTTTTTGGGAATCTCCTACGTCTCTTTCCGAGCGCTGGATTTTGTGCTGGCGGTTCACGACGGCCTCGCGAAAGAACTCCCATTCGCCAAGTACGCGACGTACCTGTTTTTCTTTCCGACTTTATCTGCTGGGCCGATCGATCGCTGGCAGCGCTTCTCCAAAGATGTTGAACAGCGGCCAACGAGAGACGAGTACCTCGTGCTGCTCGATGGGGCCGTTGCGACATTCTTTCAAGGCCTGCTATACAAGTTCGTCCTTGCGGTTCTCGTGCGGAAATACTGGCTCGAGCCAGTTGCGACTGGACACAGCATCTGGCACACCGCGAGCTACATGTATGCCTACAGCGCGTACCTGTTCTTCGACTTCGCCGGTTATAGCGCGTTCGCGATTTCCTTCAGTCGTGTGTTAGGCGTGCGCACGCCGCCTAACTTCAACATGCCATTTCTCGCTATGAACATCGCGGACTTCTGGGCGCGATGGCACATCTCGTTATCGACGTTTCTGCGCGACCAGATCTACATGCGATTTCTTTTGGCAAACGCCAAACGTCGCTGGATCGGCTCACGATACGTCGCATCCGCCGTCGCTCTGTTCCTCACGTTCGGCGCGATGGGGCTGTGGCATGGTACTGCCGCGCGCTACCTGGTTTACGGTCTGTATCACGCCGGCATAATGACGGCGTACGAGTGGTGGCGCCGGCGGTACAAGCGTCATGGGCGTCCAGAGCCGAGCGTCGCTGGTCGCGTCACAGCTACGCTGCTGACGGTGCATGCTGCTTGCTTCGGACTCCTCATCTTTTCCGGCCGGCTTTTCTAGGCGCCTAACGCCAGTCGCGTAGCGCACAACAGCCGTAGACAGTCCCACAGGAAGCGTCGCGCACGGCTGCGCCCGTGCCCGTTACCTTCGTCGTCTCGAGGCATCTGTAAGAGAGCCTGCCGCTCACGCCACGCACTCAACGACGACCGTGATGACGCAACCTGACTTGTACGAGCTCCAGCGTGCCTTCGCCGGCCACTATTCCTTCGTCCGCGAGTTGGGCCGCGGAGGAATGGGAATTGTCTATCTGGCGCGCGAGGTTGAGCTCGACCGACTCGTCGCGATCAAAATCCTCCCTCCCCACCTCGCGGAGCAGATCGAGCTGCGCAGCCGCTTCCTTCGCGAGGCTCGACTCGCGGCTGGTTTGTCACACCCGAACATCGTTCCGATTCATCGCGTTGGAGAGCTCGGTGGCTTCGTCTTCATCGCGATGGCGTACATCGAGGGGGAGACGCTCGGGCATAGGCTGCGCGAGCGCGGCCCGATGTCGCCGACAGGCGCAGCGCGTGTACTGCGTGAAATCGCGTGGGCGCTCGCGCACGCGCACGGTCGCGGCGTCGTGCACCGTGATATCAAGCCGGACAACATCCTTCTGGAAACAGGGACGGGGCGCGCACTCGTTTCCGATTTCGGAATCGCCGAGATCTCGCGCGCAGGATCCGTGAGCGCCTCGCCCGTTGTGATGGGCACTGAAGCGTTCATGAGTCCCGAACAAGCCGGCGGACTCGCGCTCGACGGTCGCAGTGACATTTACTCGTTAGGTGTGCTTGGCCACCTCACACTGACTGGCCGCCTACCCGTCGCGGGCGATCGCATTGGCACTGTCGCCGGCACGGACGATCCAAATGACGAAGTGTACGCATCGCTTGGCCGCGCGCTGGCCCGCTGCCTGGCCGCGGAGCCCGAGCACCGCTTCGCAAACGGGGCGCTGTTCGCTGAAGCCCTCGCCGAGGCAGCGCCGCCGCCGCGGCAGCTCCCGGCTGTGATTTCGCACTGGATGTCCGATCCGGATCCCGCAGCCGCCG
>DATBKN010000119.1:0-1644 GCA_036555845.1 Gemmatimonadaceae bacterium
GAATTCGTAGCGCACCTTGGAGAGCTTCACACCGAACGCTGTGTCCTTCGGCGTGATGTCCAAGACGCGGGCCTCTGCCAGCTCGCCTTTCGCAATGAAAAGTTTGAAGCGGCTTCGGCGACGAACGGCAAAGCTCCAGAAAATCGCTGGGAGAATCCCGATCGTCACTACAGAGAAGAACGTGACAAGCAGGACATCTGCGACGGTCCACTTTGCGCCGATTTTCTCTTCGGGCTCCATCAACTCCCACATGCTGTGCGACAATCGGTCGAGCAGCTTCGCGTTCTCTCCGGTGAGCTCGCGCGGAGCCGGCGATAGCTCCACCATTCGCGCTTCGACGATCCGCGCGACGGCATTTCCGCTCGCTGCTTCTGCAACGACGAGAGGGGCGGCAGATGCGAACAGTGCATTACGAGCCGCTTTCGCCGTGGCGTAACGATCTCCTGGCGTCGTCGCGAGCAGACGCACGAGTACGCGTCGCAGCGGTTCGCCGCACAAGAGCGACTCCGGCACTTCGAGGCGCGCGGCTTCGGTCATGAAGTCGCTCGGTGGTCGACCCGTGATAAGGTGCAAGAACGTCGCGGCAAGCGCGTACAAGTCGCTCGACGGACTCGCCTGCCCCATGTACTGCTCGTAGGGCATGTAGCCGTACGTGCCGACCACCGTAGATGTACTCTCGTTAGGTGCGCGGAAGACGTTGCGCACGGCGCCAAAATCCACGAGAACGGGCGCACCATCCGTGCGCACGATCACATTGGCCGGCTTGATGTCGCGGTGCAGCACTGGCGGGATACGTGTGTGCAGATAGTCCAGGACGCCAAGTAGCTCGGTGAAGAGATTCAAGACTTCCACGGGGTCGACGTGACGGCGATCGGCGATCGTTTGCTCGAGCGATACGCCGTCGATGTATTCCATCGCGAGGAATGCGGCCTCGGCGCCTTCCCACCTGGCTCGAAACGTCTCGTATACCGCGGGGACGCCGTGATGGCGCAGCTCGCGGAGTACGGCGCCTTCGCGCTCGAACAACTCGTACGCTTTCCAATCTGGCGCCGTTTGAGGGCGCAGTACTTTGAGCGCGACATCGCGCTGCTGCTGCAGATCGCGCGCGAGCAGCGTGCGCGCAAATCCACCGGCGCCGAGCGGGCGGATGATTTCGTAGCGGCCGGCAACTGGTTCGGATTGCATGGCCGACAAATTACACGCGCTCGTTAGGGCTTGCTGCTCTCGGAGAGACGAACTGAAAGAACGTCGACGGGCGGATTGGGGATGGAGACGCCGCCATCCGGCGCCGGCACGTGTAACACCAGCGGTTTGTCGCGCACGACACGTCGCATCCCTGGCTGCTCGTACACGCGGTTGACGAGGATGCGTCGCACAAGGACCATCACAGTCGCGAGGAGTGGGACCGCCACGATGAGTCCGAACGGGCCGAGAAACCGGCCAGCCAGAAGCACGGCCATCATCGACAGCACTGGCGGAATGTGCACCTGGCGACTGACGATGAGCGGCAGCACGAAGTTGGCTTCCACCACGTGAATCACCACGCCCAAGAGTACGACAAGGATGGCGTGCCCGCCCGGGGCCAGGCCGGCGAAGCCGGGTCCGCCTAACACGAAGAGCGCCGGTATCACGGTCGAAACCAGC
>DATBKN010000120.1:0-24671 GCA_036555845.1 Gemmatimonadaceae bacterium
GCCGGAGCGCTCGCTGCTCTCAAAGCGAACCTTACCCCGCCCCACATCGCCGGCGAGGTCGCCTACTTCCAGGGCACTGGACGCGAGTCGTTCGAGCGCCCGTACGGTTTGGCCTGGCTGCTGCAGTTGGCAGCCGAACTACGCGAATCACGGACGCCTAACGCGGCTGCCTTGTCCTTGGCGCTCGAGCCGCTCGAAGCGGCCGTAGTCGCCCAGCTCAAGGCATGGCTGCCGAAACTCGCCTATCCCATTCGCGAGGGCGAGCATGCGCAAACCGCGTTCGCATTCGGATTGATCCTGGACTACGCTCGCGGAACGGACCCGGCATTGGCCGCCTTGGTCGCCAGCAAGGTTCGCGAGTTTCATCTCAAGGACCGCGACTGCCCGATCCATTACGAGCCGTCCGGCCAGGACTTCCTCTCGCCTTGCATCGCCGAGGCGGATGTGATGCGCCGGGTGCTTCCACCTAACGAGTTCGCCACGTGGCTCACGACGTTTCTACCGCAACTGCCCGGCACCAATTCAGACACCTGGCTCCCGATCGGAGTCGTCACTGACAAGACGGATGGCAAACTGGCACATCTGGACGGCCTCAACCTCAGTCGCGCGTGGATGCTCGAGGGGGTCGCGGCGGGGTTGCCGTCCGGCGATCCGCGCAGACGTGCACTGATGGCTGCGGCTCACACTCACGCCGCCAGTGGGCTCGCTGCGGTGACCGGCGAGCATTACGCCGGCGGTCATTGGCTCGGCAGCTTCGCAACGTACCTCACAACGCGCCGTGGTATCGCCAAGTAGCGTGGCTCGGTGAATCTCTATGCGCATCGCATTGAACGTCGCCGGCGTCTTGTTCGTGCTCACAGGAAGCGTCTGGCTCCTGCAGGGGGTCAACGTCCTTCCGGGGAGCTTCATGACTGGGCAAAGGAAATGGGCCGTTTACGGCGGCCTTCTCCTGCTCGCTGGCATCGCCCTTTTGATCGCAGCTAATCGTCGCCGAGTCTGACCGGGAGCGGCCCACACCTAACGAGGCCCGTGCGCTTCCTGCAGCTCGATCTTGCGCGGATCAGCGATACCGAGTGAAGCGCGGCCGGAGCCGTCCTCCGCGTGAGCGTTAGGCACCCTGGCCGCCGGAGCGGGCTGCCCTGCCGCTGCAAACCATTTACTGCCGAGCCCTATCCAACCCGAAGCCCGCAGTCTGCGATGATTGGAATAGGAGGTTCCATGCGATCCAGGGCGACAATCGCGGTGCTCACTCTCTGGGCGGTCAGTACGAGTCCTGCGGCCTCACAACAATCGCCGGTCACGAAGCCGGCGCGCGCCGAAGTGCTCATCCTCGGCACGTACCACATGGCCAACCCGGGACGCGACATCTACAACTCGCAGGCTGACGATGTGTTAGCGCCCAAACGGCAGCAGGAAATCGCTCAGCTGCTCGCTGTCCTGAAGTTGTTTCAGCCGACCAAGATCGCAATCGAGTCCGACCCAACCGGAGCGCGGCCAGGCCAATACACTGCATACGTCGCGGGCACATACACGCTGACCCGTAACGAGATCGATCAGATCGGTTTTCGTCTGGCCAAGGAGCTCGGTCACAAGGCGATTTACCCGGTAGATGCTGACGGCGAGTTTCCCTACCCGCGTCTCGTCGATTACGCCAAGGCGCACGGGCGTTCAGCGGCGCTCGACTCGTTGATGGGCGAGATCGGCGCGATGGTCAAGGCGCAGGATGCATATCTGGCGTCGCACAGCATACTCGAGACGCTGCTGTACATGAACGCCGACGACAAAGTCGCGGCGGACGTCGGTGTCTACTACCGCCAGGCGCACTTCGGCGAACCGTGGAATTGGGCCGGTGCCGATCTTGTCGCTGACTGGTTCCGTCGCAACATCCGCATCTACAGCAACATCATGGGGCTCGCGGACTCGCCTAACGAGCGGATACTCGTCATCTACGGCGCAGGACACCTCGGCTGGCTACGCAACGCCGTCGCCAGCGACCCAACAGTCCGCTTGCGCAAGCTCGCCGAATTCGCCAAGTAAGCAGACGCACATGGAGGTGGGGCCTTAAGAAGTAGCCCTTTCATCCGCTTTGTATCTGTCGCATCCGCATGAACCCTTGTCTGTGTGGCTGGACGTTCCACACGGAACGCAGAAACGACGCAGGCACGATAGAGACTCCTGATGGACGTTCCGAAGCGCCAAGTGTCGCGCAACCGTGATGACGATCGCCTCGGCATGAACGCGCCGATCTCACGTCGCGACTTCGTAAACGGCGCGATCCTCGCTAGCGCGGGCGTTCTTTTGAACGGTCAAATCCCTGCAGCGCCCTCTCAGGCCGATGCGTGGAACGGCTACAGCGGCATCGGCGACTACCGCGGAGCGAACGGGAACACATACGATGTAATGACCACTGCGCACGCGATGCGTGATGGCGCATTCGAGCGCTCCGTCGCGATCGACACTGGCGAGATGTACGATCTCGTCTGCGTGGGTGGAGGAATCAGCGGCCTGGCCGCGGCTGTTTTTTTCCAGAAGTACAAAGGCGGCCGCTGTCTCGTCCTCGACAACCACGCGATCTTCGGCGGCGAGGCGAAGCGCAACGAGTTCCTCGTCGACGGCCAGCGTCTCGTCGCGCACCAAGCTTCGGCGATCTTCCTTGTGCCGCAGAAAGGCGGCTACACCGATCGATTCTACGAGATGATCGGGATGGATCGTTCGACGCTCGAGTATCAGCGCTGGCGCGGTCCTTCGCCCGAGATGTCGCTCGATCAATCGCCGTACGCGGAGCCAAGGAACTACGGCTTCTACTTCGGCCCGCACTTTGGCAAGCGACCAGGTGTGTGGGTGATGGATCCGTGGGGACGGCAGCTGGAAGGCGCCCCATTGAGCGATGCGGTGAAGGCGGATCTGATGCGTTATCGCACCGTGCACGAGGACCTGCCGCAACCGAAGACGGAAGGAGACGCCGTTTCGCGTCAGCTCGACTCGATCACGCTCGAAGATCATCTGATGGCGCGGCATCACATCAGTCGCGAGACGGTGCGCAACTTCCTCGCTCCGGTCGAAGGTGGCGGCTACGGTCTTGGACCGGACGCGTTGTCGGCATACTGTGCCTATGCGATCGAGACCCAGTTTCCTGGCGACGGCGACGCCACGTTAGGCGACCAGATGTTCCCGGACGGAAACACTGGCTTCGCGCGCCTGATGGTGAAGACGCTCATCCCCGAAGCGTTTGCCGGCCCACGTAGCGTCGACGCGGTATGGCGCAATCGCGTGCACTTCGCCGCGCTCGATCGTGCGCAGCAGCCGACGCGCATTCGTCTCAACGCCACCGTGCTGCGCGTGGAACACGCCGGCGATCCGGCCACTGCACCGAACGTGGTGATCACGTACGTGAAAGGCCGGCGCCTCTTCAAGGTCCGAGCGCGCGCGGTGGTGATGGCGGGCGGCAGTTGGACGAGCACGCATATCGTGCGCGACCTGCCTTCGAGCCATCGCGAGGCATACGCGCAGTTCTATCGATCACCCTGCCTGATGGCGAACGTCGCCGTGCGCAACTGGCGCTTCCTCTACAAGATGGGGATGTCGGGCTGCCGCTGGTTCGAAGGCTTGGGGAACTACCTTTCGGTGCGCAAGATGGCCACGTTAGGCGGCGAGAGCCCGACAATCGGCCCGGACTCGCCGACGGTGCTGACAATCAAGGTACTTTTCGCGCGCCCCGGGCTCCCTGTCGCCGACCAGGGTAGCCAAGGCCGCGCTCAGTTGTTCGGCACTTCCTTCGCGCAATACGAGCGTTCGTTCCGCCAGCAGCTTGGCGACATGTTCGCCCCCGGAGGCTTCGATCCGCGTCGCGACATCGCCGGCATCATACTGAACCGCTGGGGTCACGCCTACGTGAATCCGCAGCCCGGCTTCTTCTTCGGCTTGGGCGGCAAGCCTGCGCCGCGCGACGTCCTGCGCGAACGGCCGCACGGTCGCATCGCGTTTGCGAATACCGACCTCGCCGGCGCCATGGATCATCGCAACTCGATCCGCGAGGCGGACCGGGCGGTCAAGCAGCTGCTCGGCGCCTAACGCCCGAAGACTGCGCGATCGTGCATCGTCCCGTTCCAGGGACGCAGCCACACGCTGCCGTTCCATGCGTGAGCCAGGTAACGATTCACCGAGTCCATTTCAGCCGGCGCATACTGTGTGCGATGACAGGCGAACTCCTCGCGACCCGCCACAAGGTCGCGCTCTTCGAACGGCACGCGCACGGTGAGAAGCGCTTCCGCCATGCCGTTCACCGAAGGGTTGGCGCGCGGTGCGGTCCGCAATCGCTCCGCGGGAAGTGATGCGTAGAGCAGATCAAGGTTCGCGTAATATCGCGGGTCAGCCTGCACGATCTGTGTCACGACGTCGCCGACGAGTCGGTGATCGGGATGACCGGTGCCTCCCTCTGGACCGAACGTGATGATCGCCGCGGGCCTGAGCGAATCGATGATTGCGACGAGTCCCGAACGCAGTTGGCCGAGCACGTCGAACGATGCGAGGCCGCCGTCCGGGAGGCCCAGAAGGTGAAGCTGCCTAACGCCGAGCCGGTTGGCAGCACATTGTGCTTCCTTCGCGCGCGCGGCCGCCAGCTCCGCGCCGGCCGGGATGCGGGCGAAATCGCGCACGCCCTTGGAACCGTCTGTCGCGATCACGAGGTGCGTCTCGCGCTTCTCACGCGCCAGGCGCGACAGCAAGGGGCCGATGACGCGTTCATCGTCGGGATGAGCGAACACGGCGACGATGGGCCGGCTGGCTTGAGCCTGCGTCGAGAGCGGAAAGACAGCAGCAACGCCCACGACGGCAACACGTAGCAAGGCGGCACGCACGCTGATGAATGAGAGCCTAACGCGCATGGCTTTACGGTGGTGGAGGTGCGATCGTATAGTCCGCCGGCGGACGCGCGCCCATGAGGTGCTCGACGAAATAATCCCACGTGCGGCGAATCACGTAGGTGTTGCCCGTGAGGTCGTGTGTCGCGTCAGGCAGAATCAACATGTCGAATGTCTTGTTGGCTTTGACGAGTGCATCGACCAGCGCCAGCGTGTGCGCCGGATGCACGTTGTCGTCCAGGTCCCCATGGATGAGGAACAGCTTCCCCTTGAGGTTTCCGGCGATCGTCTTGTTCGCCGCGGCGGCGAAGTTGTCCGTGCCGCGCAGCGTGTCTTTCACCAGCAGCCCCTGGAAGCGCTCCCCCCATCCATGATAGTAGGTGCGGTTGTCGTGATTGCCCGATGTAGAAACGGCAACCTTGTAGAAATCGGGATAGCGCAGCATCGCGTCCGTCGATGAGAAGCCGCCACCCGAGTGGCCGTAGATACCGATGCGCGACAGGTCCATCCAGCGAAAGCGCGTGCCAAGTTGCTTGATCGCCGTCACATGGTCCGGGATCCCGTTGTCTCCCATGTTGCCGTACCAGGTGGTGTACACAGCCTTGTTTCGTGCCGTGTTGCCTAACGCGTCGATCTCTACGACGATGAAGCCAAGCTCGGCGAGCGCCTGCACCTGGCCGAACGCGGAGTAGCTGAATGCGGCGCGTGTAGGATAGAACTCCTCACTCACCGGCGTGATGAGCGGCCCTGGATAAATGTGGTCGATGACCGGGTACGACTTCGTCGAGTCGAAGCGGCTCGGCTTGTAGAGCACTCCCGTAATTTCAGTGACGCCATCGCGCGCCTTGGCGCGAAATGTCTCGCCCGGCCGCCATCCGGTCGCCTTGAGGCCTGCGATGTCGGCCTTCTCCAGCTCTTTGAGCACTCGTCCGTCCGCCGAACGAATCACGCTTACCGGCGGCATATCCACTCGTGAATACGTGTCGAGGAACAACGTCGCCGGAGCGGATGGTACGACGGTCACGCGGTGGTAGGCATCCTCGGGAGTTAGCAGCGTGAGCGCCGTTCCATCGAGCCCGACGGAGTAGAGCATCTCATACTCGGGGTGTCTGTTTCCCTCGCGCCCGCGAGCGGTGAAATACACTCGGCCTAACGACTCGCTCACGCTGAGTAGACCGGTCACTACCCAGTCGCCGCTCGTGATCTGATGCTTGATCGTGCCGTCGGCGCCGACGTGATAGAGATGGCCCCAACCATCGCGCTCGGAGAACCAGATCACATCACCGTTTTTGAGCGGGCGCCAGTTCGTCTTGCCGCCGATCAGCTCGAGGCTCCCGATCACGTACGACTTGCTGCTGTCGGCGATGATTTGCCGCGGCGCGGCACCGGTTACATCAGTCACCATCAGCTGTACCTTCTTGGGACCGCGATCTACTTGCGTGAAGTAGATGCGATCGGACGCAGGGCTCCATTGAACTGCGCGTCCACCAAAGATGTAGAACGACATGTACGGCTGCGCCGGTGCTTCAATCCGCTTGCTCGTGCGCGATGAGAGGTCGACGACGTAGTTCACATATGTCTGAACGATCGAGTCGCCCGGCAGCGCATACGGATATTCGTAGTACTGCGGACGCGATGTCGTCGACGAATAGAGCACAAACTTTCCCACCCCACGTTCGTCGATGCGTGGAACGACGAGTCGCTTGGAGTCGGGAGACCACGTGACCTGTGGCGTGCTTGGCCGCTTTAGTCGAATTTGCGTTGGCGAGGGCGACGTGACGCCGTACGCGTATCCGGGCGCGCCATCGGTTGTGAGTTGGAGCGAGTCCGTGCTCCCAACTCTGCGGACCCAGAGGTTGTTGCCTGACGCGAACGCATCCCATTGCTCGTCAGGCGACCTGACGTATCGCGTTCTGTCAGGCAGTGTATCGGCCTTCACACACGCGTAGGTCATCAGCTCACACGTGAAGCCGATCTTGCCGAGCTTCACGCGGATGCGGCGCTCGTCTTTTCCATCATTCTCGAACGCGATCGTCTGGAATGGCAACTTGGTGCCCACGACCACGGTGTCAGCAACGCGAGTGAGCGCTGCGGCCAGTCGCCCATTGTCGAACAGCAGCGCCCGAGAGCCTGATGTCGGGTTTACCGTCACGAACTCGAAGCCACGCGGCGTCATGACTCGATACCAGAAGCGTGTGCTGTCGGGATACCACGTCGGATTGACCTGATCGCCCGTTACGTGGCGCATGGCGTTCCAAGTGAGCATCTGCTCCGCGCGCTGATACTCGACCGTCTGCCCCACAGTCACAGTGGGTGCGGCGGCTAGGACAACCGAGAGCAAGACGCGCGCAACGCACGCCACGTTCGTGACCATTGTATGCCCCTTACTGACGATTGATGAGGAATTGCTGAATCTTCCCGTCCGGCGTGCGGTACATCGCTGTGCGCGCCGCGGTGGTCCCGACTTTATACTCGACGATGGCGACCTCCATGCCGCCACGCTCAACCGTTCGCCTAACGAGTACGTCCGACACTTTCCCTAATGCAGCGAGCGACGCGCGATCCTTGGCAAGGTGCTCGTCCGTCAGCAAGGCATTGAAGTCATCGCCCAAGGTAGAACGATCCACATTCCCCCGCTCGACCGACGCGAGAAATGCCTTCGCCGCGTCGACGGCTGAGAGTCCTGCGATCTTCGGCACATCGACGTGGGGCGTCAGCTTGCCGATGAGCGTTGAGGTGATCTCGCCGGTCGCCGCGAAGTCGGCGTTCGCGAGCGTGACGATGCCGGATCGCGTCGCAGGGATCACGATGTTCTGCGTGACGATTCCGGCGATGCCGCCGCCATGCGAGTAGATGACGGCGTCGCCCGTGTTCTGCACTCCGAGACCGCATCCGTACGACGTTGACCGCCCATCGGTCAGCACTCGCGGCGTCGTCAGCTTTTCGAACGAGGCCGGCGCAAGCACCTTGCCGTCGATAAGCGCGAGATCCCACGCCAGAAGATCCGTAGGCGTCGACCATATCGCGCCCGCGGCACCGATCCATCCTTGTGCTTCGGGCGCCGCCGGCGTCGGCTCGGCGAGCGCATAGGAGGTGTAGCCGAGAGCCGTGTTCGAGTCGTTAGGCGTTCGGTCGAACGATGTGCGCGTCATGCCGATCGGAGTGAAGATCCGCTCCTTCATGAAGGCCGCGATCGTTTGACCCGACGCCATTTCCACAGCCTTTCCGAGGATAAGAAAGTTCGTGTTGCTGTATGACCAGCGCGATCCCGGCTCGAAGTCGAGTGGGCGCGTGGCATATCGCGCGATGACGGTGTCGGTCGGCTCCGGCCTCGCCATCTCACGGACGACGAAATCGAGGGGGTAGTAGTCGCGGTAGCCTGTGACGTGCTGACCGAGCTCCAGAAGCGTGATGTCCTGCGCGCGCGTCGCCGACGGGAAATACTTGGCGACGGCATCGTTCATCGACAACTTCCCTTCTTGCTCCAGCAGCAGCGCCGCGCTGCAGGTGAATTGCTTCGTCACGGAACCAATGCCGAACATCGTCGTTGGCGTGACCGGGAGCTTTGGTTCGAGCGAGCGGTAACCATAACCCTTGGCGAGAACGACTTTGCCGTTCTGCATAACGCCGACAGAAAGACCCACGAGGCGCTTGCTTGCGACGACCCGTTGGATGAGGGAATCGACCTCGTCGACGTTGAGGGGCGCGACGGACTCCGGCGGCGGTACGGACCGGGCTACCGGCTTGGTTGCCGGCGCGGATGTGCACGCGGCCAGAGCCGCGAGGCTAAGTACCATTGTTGGGCGCATCGGACAAACGTGCAGGCGCGGGCGCGGCGTTGCCACTGGTGAACGCCAGTGGTATTTCGGTCTTGCGCCGGTGCTGGAGGTGGTGACGCTTTGAGACTCGCGAGATTGGCTCTCGTCGGCTGCTACCTGTTGGGCGCGTGCGCGTACTTCCGTCCGCGGACGCCGGCCGAGCCAGAGACGGTCGACTTTTCGGCGAAGACCGAGTTCATCGCCTCCGGCGACAGCTTGATGCGTATTCGTGTCGTCGCTTCAAATAGCGGCAGCCTAACGTGGACGCTGGAGCTTGGCCCCTGCTCTATGAACATCCGCATGGCCGCTCTCTCGGCGTCTCCGATGCGCGAGTGGGATTTGGAGCGGTGGAGAATCGCGGTGAATCCGAAGGCAGCCTGTGTCGGCTATCGCGCTCCCCACGTCCTCGCGCCCGGGGGAACTGTCGCTGCCAGCGAGCTCGAACGAATCGTCCGTGTCCGCGACGTGCTCGGTGACTCGTTGCCGGCTGGGCGATATCGCGTCACCGTATCCGTGAGCTTCAGCAATCAGTCGCCGACTGAAGTCCCCGCCGGTGAAGTCGAGCTGCGTGCTCGCCGCTGACTTCTTGCCTCGACCCTGAAGCTCGGCGCGCCGCGCATCGATTTTGTCGAGCGCGACGCGCCAGATTGCAGCTGATCTGCCTAACGCAGGGCTACGCTGCTGGTGGTCTGCAGCACCATCTTGGTTCCGGCGGGCAGCACGCCCTCTACGTCACCGACGCCAAGGGAAATCACCGTACCGGCGGCTGCGCCCAGGGCACCGCCTAACAAGATCTTGCTGAGGTCACCGCCGCTCAACACGGCGCCGAGCACGGCACCAGCGGCTGCACCAACGCCGGCCTTCTTCAGAGTCTCATTGCGTGTATCGCCACCGCGCGTCTCCAGATTCGTGGCTGTGACCTTGGCACGCAGGTCATGACTCTGTCCGTTGACCTCTATCCGTTCGAAATCGATCTTGATCGCAGCGGGTTCTCCAACGTGATCTGAGTTGTCGAGTCCCGTCACCTTGCCGTAAATCTTCGAGCCAGCCGGTATGACCGTCTGGCCATTCGAGGCAACAACGGCCTTATCGACCGTCGCCGTGAAGGTGTCCCCAACCTTGCTCGACTTCGTCCCGATTTCCTGATCGAGCCGTGCCTCGAGCGTCGAGCCGCTGGGCAGCACTCTCGAGTCCGCCGGAGTTGTGTTGAGTGCAACATCTCCGGTCGATTCCACGCGTGTTTGACGAGCACATCCGACGAGCAAAAGACCAGCTGCCAAGCTGGCCATGAATGGCGTTCGCATACTGCGTCTCCTGTGTCTGGGTTTGCTGCTGTTACCGTCTGCATAGCGCGGGCCGGCTCGCCTTCCGACGCTCATCCGTAGGCGACCATTTTCAACTGCGGCCCATAGCGCATTTGCCGATGGACGGGTGCGCTTGCCGGGCGCACTCTAGCGTAAGGAGACAGAACAAGCATTCTTACGTTAGGCAGCATCAATTTGAGTGCAGCAGGAGGCGCTGTGGATCTACATGATCGCGTCGCATTGATCACCGGAGCGAGTGGCGGCCTGGGCGCTGTCACCGCACGCATGCTTGCCAGTCATGGCGTGCACGTCGCCGTGACGCACCTGGGGCACCGCGACGAAGCGCAGGAGCTATGTCGAGAGATGGAGGCGACAGGACGCACGGCTCTCCTCGTGCCGCTGGACCAAACCGATCCTTCGTCATGCACCGCTGCGATCGACGCGACAGTGAAGGCGTTCGGTCGCCTCGACATCCTCATCAATAATGCGGCCTGGAACGATCCCGTAGCGTTAGGCGATCTTGACTCCCTCACTCCCGAAATCTGGGATAGGGCCATCAACACCAACCTGCGCGGCCCGTTTCTTATGACCAGAGCGGCCGCACCACACCTCAAGCGACAGGACCAGGCGCGTATCGTGAACATCGCGGGGACTCCGGGCTTAGTGCCCGCTGGGAGCATTGCGTTGGCTGTCTCGAAAGCCGGACTCATTCATCTCACTCGTTGCATGGCCGTGGCTCTTGGTCCCACGATCACTGTCAACTGCGTCGCGCCAGGACTGATGGAGGGAACCCGGATGTTCGCCCGCGTTCCGCCTGCCCGAGTTGCTGCGGTGCAAGAACGGTCGGCACTAAAGCGGACTACCAAACCGGAAGATGTAGCGCGGCAAGTCGTCGGGTTCTGTGAGTCTGACTCGGTCACGGGACAGACTGTGGTCATCGACTCGGGCGGGTACTTTCATTAGGAAGGGTTGGATCGCAATGCGTCCTCGTTAGGCAGCGCGCCTTCCTGGAGACATCAGCCCGCCCCAGACAGCGCTTTGACGGACGGTAGGGACAAACCCTTCAAAGCTTGGATGGCAGTTCGAGCTTCGCGGTGTAGTCTTAAGACATGGCAGACTCAACGAACGTCGGTGCGCATCAGTGGAGTACTGGACCGAGTGCCAAAGACAGGAACGCCGTTCAGCGCTCCGTCACGGCGCTGTTGGATGAGCTGGCGCCTGAACGCGTGCTGAAGCGCGTCGAGCACATACACGGTCCGGTCGAGCAACACCGCACGCCGCGCGGCTGCGTGCTCCAAGCCGCAGACTGCGCGGTCAGTGTCTCCTGGTTTTCCGACGCTACCAAGGACTCGGCGCTGGGCGAGCTCCGCGTGCTCGTCTGGCAGGGTAAAGTCACGCGACGAGGCAGCCCTCGAAGCCCCAAGAACGCCACAGTGGTTGCGGAGCTAGTTGTGCACCCGCTCCAGGCCGCGGCTGACGATTGCCTCTGGCAGGCGACCGATGGAGCTCGATATCACACCGCCTCGCTGGCGGCAAAATGCCTCGCACTCCTGGAAAGCCAAATCGGCGACCAGGACGTCAGCGCTACCTAAGGGCGCAGCACGACCCCGGCTGGCGAAACGCTGGCACTGGCTGAAACTATTGCCCGCCGCTACCGTCATATGGGAATCCCATAGGACGGATAATGGCCGAGAAACTGGACGTGAAGCAGGGCACGCTCGCCCTGATGATCCTCAAGACCCTCGAAGTACTCGGGCCGCTCCACGGCTATGGCGTCGCGCGCCGGATCGAAGAGACGAGTAAGAACCGCCTCACGCTCAACTACGGCACGCTGTACCCCGCCCTACTCAAGCTGGAACAAGAGGGTTTCATCACGGCCGAATGGCGCCCGTCCGAGAACAACCGCCGCGCGAAGTACTACTCGCTGACCGCTGCCGGTAAGAAGCAGCTCGCGCGCGAAGCTCGTGAATGGCACCAGACAGCCGATCTGATCGCGGCCTTTCTTACGCCGCGCCGGGAGACAACATGAGTATCCGCTCCGCACTCGCGCGCATCGCAGGCGTTTTTACCGGCCCGCGCCGCGACGACGATCTCCGCGAAGAGTTCCAGGCTCATCTCGACATGGAGACCGCCGAGAACATCCGGCGCGGCATGAATCCGCACGAAGCGCGGCGACAGGCAATGCTCGCGTCTGGAGGCATCACTGCGGCGGCGGAAGCCGTGCGCGATCAGCGCGGCCTGCCGTGGCTCGAGAGTGTTGCGGCGGACATCAAGTACGCGCTGCGCACGCTGCGTCATAGCCCGGCCTTCACCAGCGTGGTCGTCATCACTCTCGCGTTAGGCATCGGCGCCAACACGGCGATTTTCAGCGTCGTGCGCGGCGTGCTGCTGCGCCCGCTGCCCCATCGCGACGGCGATCGCTTGGTCTACCTGCGACACTCCATGGACGGACCGGGTGGCGCGAACCTCGCCTTCTCCGTTCCCGAGGTGCGTGATTTCAGGAATGGCGCCCCCTCGTTAGGTGGCATCGCCGAGTTCTCCGAGTGGTCCGGACGACTTCAGCTCGCTGAAGGCGCCGTACAGATCCAGACCGGTCTCGTCACTGGCAATTACTTCGAGGTGATGGGACTCTCGCCAGTGCTCGGCAGGCTCACAAACTCCGGCGATGACGGCCCTGGCGTCCCACCCGTCATGGTGCTGACGCAGGAAGGCTGGATCAAGCGCTTCGGCGGCGACTCGAGCATCGTGGGCAAGCAAGTGCGGATGGACGGCAACTCGGTCACAGTGATCGGCGTCCTTCAGCCAGCGCCGTTTTTTCCAACACGCGTTGAAGCGCTCAACAACATGGTGATCAGTCCGCATCACCTCAGTGCGTTCATGGTGGAGGGGCGCGTGCACCGCATGACGGAGATGGTCGCCCGTCTCGCTCCCACCGCTACGCTGGATCAGGCTCGCGCCGAGGTCGCCGCCGTCAGCAAGCGCATCCAGGCGGAATACACAGACGCGTACGCGGCAGCTGATCATCATCGCATCGCTGTCATCCCTTTCCAACAGGTGCTTGGTGAACGCGCGCGCCTAACGCTGTTGCTGCTCATGGTCGCCGCCGCGTTCGTGATGATCATCTCGGCGGCCAATGTCGCCAACCTGACGCTCATGCGAGGCGTGCGCCGCGAGAACGAGCTGGTGTTACGAGCGGCGTTGGGAGCTGCCGGCGCGCGGCTGCGGCGCTTGCTGCTCGCGGAGAACTTGGTGTTGACTTTGATGGGTGCCGTTTTCGGAGCTCTGCTCGCGATAGGCGGCGTGAGACTGCTCATCTCGCTCGCCGAGCGCTACTCGCCGCGCGCCGGTGAGATCCGACTCGACGGGATGGTCCTCGGCTTCACGCTCGCGCTCGCCGTCACGCTCGCGTTGCTGCTCTCCTACGTGGCTTCGCTGCCGAAGGAAGGCGGCTTCGCCAGCTGGATTTCGGCCGGCGTTAGGCGCATGAGCGGCAGTTTGCGGAAGCAGCGTCTCCAGCGCGGGCTCGTCGTCGTGCAGATCGCAGTGTCGGTGGTCCTGCTCGCCGGGGCTGGCTTGCTCACGCGGACGATGATCCGGTTGTCAGACGTGAGCACGGGCTTGAGGACCGAAGAGGTGCTCACGATCAATGTGCCACTACTCACGCCGACCGAGCTCATTAGCAACCCTAACGCTGACGCTGGAGCGAAGCAGCGATACGAACAGATCCGGCGCGAGATCCTGGCACTGCCTGGTGTGACCGAAGTCGGAGTCGGATCGCCAATGCCACTGCGCAGCTCAGATGTTCGCTTCGAGTTGAAGGCAGAGGGTAAGGCGCTGTCCGTGGGCGAAGCAGTTCCGCGCGCCGAGATCCGAATGGCCGGCCCGGAATACTTCCGCGCGGCAGGGATTCCCTTGCTCAGTGGGCGGGAGTTCGCCGCGACCGATGAGAAAGGCGCGGGCAAAGTAGTCATCATTAACAAGACGCTCGCGGACAGGCTGTTCCCTAACGAGGATGCCGTCGGGAAGCGGGTCGCGTGGACCGGTGAGCTACTCAAGTTCGCGCCCTTCAGCGGTGACTGGCGCACGGTCGTCGGGGTTGTCGCGAATACGCAGGATGGCGGTCTGGACGCGAAGCCGGGCATGGCCGTTTTCATGCCCTTCGCGCAAGAGATGTCGCTAGGCGGCGGTTTTGTGATCCGGGCGGACAGCAACGTTGCGGCGCTCACGGCCGCGGCGACAAAGATTGTCAGGCGTCTCGCTCCCACGGCGCCGATCGAAGAAGTAAAGACGATCAAGCAGATCAAAGATCAGAGCGTATCGCCTCGGCGCCTGAATGCGGCGCTGATTTCCTCGTTAGGACTGCTGGCGTTGATCATCGCCAGTGTGGGGATCGCCGGTGTGCTGGCGTTCTCCGTGAGCGCACGCACGCACGAAATCGGTATCCGCATGGGGCTCGGCGCCGCTCAGGGTCAGGTGCAGCGCATGATCATCAAGGAAGGTGGCGTGCTCGTCGTGATTGGGCTCACGCTGGGTGTCATCGGTGCGTTCTTCGCCGCACGTATCATTCGTGGACTGCTGTTCGGCGTCGCACCGAACGACCCTACGACCTTTGTCTTGGTCGGCGTGATGATGGCAGGCATCGGCCTCCTTGCCTGCTGGATCCCGGCTCGCCGCGCGTCGCGCATCGATCCGGCGATTACCATGCGCTCGTAGGACCTGGTGCTCGTGACGATGCTCTGCTGGCTCTGGCGGGTGCGCGTTAGGCGATCCTTGGGGGGGCTGGCTGTCAGCGCCGCCGCCACAGGGATCACGACCACTTCGGCTTAGCGCTGAAACTCTTTCGCTGGCCCCCGCGTTAGGGCTGCATCCCCTTCTATGGGATTGCCATAGGAAGACGCGAATGACTACCGGACATCTGATCCTGCGCTGGGCCCACATCTCCATGGGGGCGACGGCGCTTATTTCCGGAGCCGCGGCGATGACCTTCCTCAAGGGCTCGCGCCTGCACCGGCTGTCTGGAAACGTGTTCTTCGTCTCCATGCTCATCTTGGCGGCCAGCGGCGTCTACATCTCGATCTTCATCACGCCGACAATGGGCAACGTCATGGGTGGGTCGATGACGTTTTATTTGACTGCGACGGCGTGGCTGACTGTGTGGCGCAAACCGGGAGAGATCGGCCGTCTCGAGATTGCGCTGGCCTGCCTTGGTTTGGCGACGGCGATAACCGCGATCATGTTTGGCATGGCGGCTGTACAGAGTCCCGACGGCCGATTCAGCGGATACGGCCCGCCTCTCTACTTCGTTTTTGGCACGGCCGCGACGCTCGCAACGGCTCTGGACGTGCGCATGATCGCGCGACGCGGCTTCAGCGGTACGGCGCGCCTAACGCGGCATCTCTCGCGCATGTGTTTCGCATTCTTCATCGCTACTGGCTCATTCTTCTTCGGCCAGGCGAAGCTCTTCCCCGCCGTTGTGCGCGAGAGCGGTCTGCTTTCCATCCCTGCGCTCCTCCCGTTTGCGCTGCTGCTGTTTTGGGTGTGTCGCCTGAGAGTGTGGCCGCGCATCAAACGGGCGAGGTCACTGCGAGTCCTGCGACAGGCCTCGTGACGCGGCGAGGAAACGCGGGGTCGCGGGGGTCGCGGGGGTCGCGTTTTTCGTGTACATCGCCGCCGGGCAGCACCGCTCTCGTCCTGTCGGGCAAGCGGTAGCTGACGCCCGATGCTTAAGCGTTAGGCTCTCAACAGGAGTCACGGGTGCGAAAAAACGGCAGCAGCGCCCTTCGTATGGGGCTTGGGATCGCGTTGCTCGTCGCCGGATTGTGCGGGCATCTGTTTGCGGCCCACGCGATCGGTGGTTACCGCAAGGCGTACACGGACCACATTCTCGGATTTGGCTTGCTTACTGTCGTCAGCGGCCTCATCATCGCTGCGCTCGGCTGGCGCTTCTGGAAAGGCAGGCACGACATCAGCGTGCTAATCCTCGGCGCGCTTCAGGCGATCGTCGGTCTCGTGATCTATATCAACAGGTTCAAAGTCTTGTAGCCGGCACATAAGCACCAACGTCATGGCGTATCCCCCGATCATTGTGCTTGCCGCGATCATGTGCGGCTCGGCTGTGTCGATCAGTGCGATGGGCTTCGTCTCGCGGTACCTGGCTCAACGACGCATGGCGAAACTCGAATCGACGTCGCGCGACGAGCTCGCGCAGCGCCTGGACAGGATCGAGCAAGGCATGGACGCGATAGCCACCGAAGTGGAGCGGCTCGGCGAGACGAACCGCTACGTTGCGAAGCTCCTCGCTGACAAGGCGAACGCGCTTCCTGGGCACGACTCGGGCGAACCGCCTAACGTGCCTTGAAACGCACTTGCCGCACCATCGAAGAGGCCGCGCTCGTCGATTCAGTTCTCTTGACCTTTCTGCGCGCCTGCTGGGACCGGGATCTTTTTTCTGGGCTGCCGTCTTCAGTATGGTAACCTGAAGGGGATCGCTCTCTGTATGGGAGGCAACATGCCAATCGAATTTTCATCAGAAGTCGCGCGACGCGGCTTCCTGTTCCGTCTGTCTCAAGCTGCGGCCGGGCTCACTGCTTTCGTCGCAGGTGCTGCGCGCGCCGACGTCGGTGCGCGTTCCGCTGATCTGGTCGCGGCCGACGACCCGGACGCGTGGATGAATCGCCTAACGGGTCAGAATAAGGTGATGATCCACGTGCATCAGTACCTCATGACGGGGCTGGTTGACGCGCGAACGATGCTTGCCAATGCGCGCGACCTATATGGAGTGCCGGAGGATCAGTACAGCATCGCCGTTGTTACGCACGGTCCGGCGATCCAGGGGCTCTTTCGTGATGAGGTGTGGCAGCGTTTCTCGTTAGGTGCGTTTTACAGGGTGAATGATCCCAGGACCGGAGCTCCGGCCACGCGCAACGTGTATCTCACAGCGCAGGACGGCGAACCGGCCGATGCGGCGGTGTCGGACCTCATGAAGCGCAGTGTGACCTTCGTGGTCTGCAACGTCGCGCTGAAGAATTTGGCGAAGCGACTCGCTCGCGAGGGAACTACTCCCGATGCTGTGCATGCTGAGCTGGCGGCCGGGCTCGTGCCGGGCGCGTTCCTCGTGCCAGACGTGTTTGTCTCGATGCAGCGGGCGCAGAAGCGCGGCGTGGCGTACGTCTTTACCGACCGATCGCGTTAGTCTCGTCGCGGACGAGACGAGCTGTCGGAACCGGCGCTGTCGGTGATCCCCGCCTTCGCGCCCGCCAGCTGCTTTCCGACCGGCAGCTGCCGAATGCGCACTTTGGTCGCCGCGTAAATCGCGTTGCACAGGGCTGCCGCCGACGGCGGGACACCGGGCTCGCCGATCCCGCCTGGTAGCTCCTCGCTCTCTACGAGAATCACATCCACCACGCGCGGCGCAGCGCGCATCCGTGTGACTTGATACGTCGGGTAATTGGACTGGACGACGCGTCCTTTCTCGAAGCTGATCTCGGAGTACAACGTGTTGCTCATCCCCATGATGACGGCCCCTTCCATCTGCGATCGGGCGCGGTCGGGGTTGGCGATGTAGCCGGCATCGACGGCCACTGTCGCACGGGGCACGGTGACGACACCCTGGGCCCCAATGTCGACCTCTACGACCATCGCCACGTAGCTGAGGAAGCTGCGGTGCATCGCGATGCCGCGTCCGCGCCCGTTAGGCAGCGGCCTCCCCCAGCCGGACTTCTCCATCGCCAGCTGGATGACGCGCCGCGCGCGCGCGGTATCAAGCGGATAATCGGTCCATGTGCCGCCATAGTTGCTGGCCGGCGCGACCAGTCCGTCCTTCGACAGGTCGACGGTGCGGTCTGGGCCGATGAGCGCGAGGAGGAACTGCGCCGGATCCTTCCCTGCGGCAATCGCCAGCTCGTCGACAAAAGAGCCGATGGCAAAGCCGTGGTGAATGGCATTCACCGAGCGATACCATCCGATGCGCGTGTGCGCCTTCGCCGCGCACATCTCCACGCTCATGTTCGGAATCGCGAACGGAATGTCGCTTGCGCCATTCGTCAGCTCGTCGGGGCCTGATCCTTCCACGTTCGGCGCGAAGGTAGCCTCGATGGCGGGATGCGCGACGCGGTGACGCCACGCGGTCACGTTTCCGCTCGCGTCGAGCCCTGCTTCGAGACGATGCGCGGCCACAGTATGGTAGTAGCTGTTGCGCAGGTCGTCTTCGCGGGTCCACTGCACGCGGACGGGGGCTCCAACCTCGCGCGCGAGCCATGCCGCCTCGCAGATGTAATCGGGCTTCGACTTGCGTCCAAAGGCGCCGCCTAACAACGTCACGTTGACGATCACTTTCGCATCGTCTAACCCCAAGTACTTGGCGATTGTGTTGCGGGCGTCCTGCGGCGACTGCGTCGGCGCCCAGGCTTCCAGCGTTCCATTCGCGAAACGGGCCACGGCAGCCACGGGCTCCATCTGTGCGTGCGAGAGGTGCGGGACGTAATACTCGCGCTCGAGCCGCCGCGACGCGGCGCCTAACGCCTCGTTCGCATTCCCGAGCGTGCGACCCGGCACCCCTGGCTTGCGCACCGACGCCTCGAGCGTCGCCTTGTACGCGACCGAGTCGTAGTCCGCGTTCGCGCCGTCATCCCAGACGATCTTGAGAGCCTCGCGTCCCTTGATCGCGGCCCAGGTGTTCTGCGCGACGACCGCGATACCGCCTAACGTGTTGTAACCCGCGGGGATGGGCGGCTCGGGAATGTGCAGCACCCGTTCCACGCCGGGTACTTTGAGCGCGGCTGTCGCGTCAAATGACTTCACCTTTCCGCCCCACACCGGCGGGTGCGCGACGACTGCGGTCTTCATTCCCGGAAGTCGCACGTCAGCGCCATACGTGGCGCTGCCCGTCGTCATCGGCACGAGATCGATCGACGGCATCTTCTTTCCCTGCCAACGCCGCTCGGCGGGACTCTTGATCTTTACTCGCGACTTGTCGGGCATGGGCAGCGACCGCGCGGATGCGACCAGGGCGCCGAAGGCGAGCGTCCGCCCGGTGGCCTCGTGCACAACCTGATGCTGGCGAGCGCGCACTTCATTCGCATTCACGCCCCACTCCTTAGCCGCCGCGTCCTCGAGCAACGCGCGCACGGTCGCACCAGCTTCGCGATACTTCGAAAGGAAGAGACGGATACTCGTCGATCCATCGGTGTTCTGAGATCCATACTTCTTCTCGTCGCCGACAGCCTGTTCCACACGGCAGTGCGCCCAGTCCGCCTCCATCTCGTCGGCGATGATGAAGGGCATCGTCGTGCGAATGCCCTGCCCCATCTCGGATCGGTGGCAGACGATCGTGACCGTGCCGTCGTCGTGCAATGTCACGTAGGCGTGCGGCGAGAACGGCTCGGCGAGCGACGCGACGAGAGACTCCGCATCACTGAGGCGGCGGATGCCTAACGGGCCGGCGGCGATTACGAGGCCACCCATTCCCAGCATCTGTACGAAGCGACGTCGTTCCATGTCCGCGGTCATGGCTGCTTCTCCGCCGCCACCTTGATCGCCGTGCGAATACGCGGGTAGGTACCGCAGCGGCAGATATTCCCGTTCATCGCGTTGTCGATCTGCTGATCGGAGGGTCGCGGCGTGCTCTTCAACAGTTCGGCCGCCTTCATGATTTGCCCCGACTGACAGTAGCCACATTGCGGGACATCGAGCTCACGCCAGGCGAGCTGCAGGGGATGCGCTCCCTGCGCGTGCAGCCCCTCTATTGTAGTGACGTCACGACCGGCCAAGTCGGACATCTTCGTTTGGCAGGCGCGAACCGCGCGACCAGCGACGTGCACGGTGCAGGCCCCACATGAGCCGACGCCGCAGCCGTATTTCGTGCCGGTCAGCTCGAGATCGTCACGCAGGAACCAGAGGAGAGGCGTGGCGGGGTCGCCGTTGAACTGTCGGCGAGTGCCGTTGACGACGAGCGAGATCATCGGATCCACCTTTTTTGTGACCCAGGGCCGCTGGACACGGCGGCGTTCGCTCAAGTTGCGTCGCAGCACGGCGGCGCGAAAGGTGCGCCGAGGCAGCGCACGCTGGCTATGGCGTTGTGGGATTGATGCTGCCCGGCGATGTCGCAGCGGCTCGCGGCACCCCGCGCTAAACGTTAGGCATGTCGCAGTCTCTCTGCCGCTTGCGCATTCAGAGGAGATGTACGCCGGCCCGTGGGCGCCTTGCCATGGACGACGTCGCTTCCATCGAGCATCTTCAGCACTCCATCATCCATTCTGAACCATGCGTCCAACTCGCGCCGCACTGATTACGGTCCTCGCGTCCTCTGCACTCCTCGCTCGCGTCACGAGCGCGCAGGACGCGAAGAGTGGCGTCCTCGCTGCGCTCGATGCGCAGTCCGATCACTACGCCGGGATTGCGAAGCAGATCTGGGGCTTCGCCGAAGTCGGCTACCAGGAATTCAAGAGCTCCCGACTCCTGCGCAGTGAACTTGCGAACGCCGGTTTCAGGGTCGACAGCAATGTCGCCGAGATTCCCACAGCCTTCACTGCGACGTACGGCAGCGGAAAGCCGGTTGTCGCGATCGTTGGTGAGTTCGATGCGCTACCCGGGCTGTCACAGGACGCACTCCCCGACAAGAAAGCGCTTGTCGACGGTGGCGCCGGGCACGGATGTGGTCACCATCTTTTCGGAACGGCGTCGGTCGCTGCCGCAATTGCGGTGAAGAACTGGATGGCAGCCAATCGCATCGCTGGCACACTGCGGTTCTACGGCACGCCGGCGGAAGAAGGTGGTGGCGGAAAGGTCTACATGATTCGCGATAGGCGCTTCGACGACGTCGACGTCGTGGTCAGCTGGCACCCCGGCGACAACAACAACGTGGACGCCAACAGCGTTCTGGCGAACATCTCGGCCAAGTTCCGCTTTCACGGCGTGTCTGCCCACGCGGCCGGCGCCCCGGAGCGGGGCCGCTCCGCGCTCGATGGCGTCGAGGCGATGAATAACATGGTGAACATGCTGCGCGAACACATTCCGCAGGAGACGCGCATCCACTACGTCATCACCAACGGCGGTCGGGCGCCTAACGTGGTACCGGATTTCGCGGAGGTGTACTACTACGCCAGGCATAACGACATGCGCGTGCTGGACGGCATCTGGGAACGCATTGTGAAGGCGTCTGAAGGAGCCGCGTTAGGAACGGGGACGACGGTGGACCACGAAATCATCGCGGCCGTGTGGAACATTCTCCCGAACGATTACCTCTCCAAGCTGCAGCACAAGAATCTCGAACGCGTTGGCGGATATACCTACACGCCAGCAGAGCGCGCTTTTGCTGAGCAATTGCGCAAATCGCTTGGCAGCAATTTGCCGCCGCTCGACAACGCCTCGCGTGTACTCGAGTGGGAGAACGGAAAAGTCGACATGGCGTCCACCGATATGGGAGACGTGAGCTGGCGCGTGCCGACGGTACAGCTGTCAGCAGCCACCTGGGTACCGGGGACGCCGGCTCACTCATGGCAGGCCGTTGCGGCCGGCGGCATGTCCATCGGCCCGAAGGGTATGATGGTCGCCGCGAAAACCATGACCCTGACCGCGATGGATCTGTTCAACGACGCCACGCACATCCAGAAAGCGCGCGCTGAATTCGACCAGCGGCGCGGACCAAACTTCGTTTACTCCACACGGCTCGCCACACGCAAACCACCGTTGGACTACAGAAAATAGCTACAGAAGATGCGCGGGCGTTGAATGGTCTGGGGCGCACGTTAGGCTAGCGACTGCATGGGATTCTGATCTCGAACAGTACGCTGTACGGGCAGAGGCACGCGCCAATGTCGGGTATTGTCTCACGTGAGATGCCGGAGTTTGCTGACAGCCTGCGGTGGCTGGGATGGCAAATGTAGAGCAACAACTCCGGCTCCCCTAATGAGGAGGCGCTCATGCGACCCACCATTCTCCTCTCCGCTCTCGTGTTATCCCTCAGCGCGTCTGTCGACGCGCAAAAGCCGAAGCGCGACCTGGAACGCTTCGATGTTTCCGGGCTCCCGGCAACCCCAAACACTGACGTTGAACGTCAGATCTTTCTCTTCTTGCGCGTGCATCGAAAGGGCGATCTGAACGATGCAACGCGCATTCACATGCTTCTCGCGCAGTATTACAAGGACATCGGTGACAAGGTTCGCGCCGACGACTGCACGCGCATGGCGGCCGATGCGTATGAAGCCGGGAGTAAGATGGCGCCTGAAACAGCGCGATCCCCCGGGAAACCACCATTTTCGGCCGAGCATACGTTGCGCCGCACCTTCGTTTATACGGACGACCTAAACGTCGCGCACACCTGGGAATTCTACCTGGACGGAACCTTCAGTCATGCGGTATCCAGCGAGTCACGCGCGGCGGGACCTAACGAGACAGGTTGGTATACGCGTAGCCGCGCGCAGATGCGCATCTGGCAGCTCAACCCGAGCGTCGATCGAACGGTGAGCTTCGAGCTGCTCGGACCGGATGGGAGTGACGGCGCAGTAATGGACGGCGTGCGGATGGCCCCAGCTTCCTGACTGCCGGAAGCACTGACGCCTCCGCGACAAAACACCGCGGCCAGGTACACCAATCTTCGGGAGGCCCGCCTCAAGCGGGCCTCTTTGTTCGTTCACGTCGTCGCTATAGTAGAGCAGTTAAAGGGCACTCATTGCACCGTGCAGCGGCTTCGTCGTTATGTGAATGGTGCGCAGTACTGCAGCGCGCGAAACAGGCAACTACTTCAGCCGTAGAGCGGATCGCCGCCTCATGCGGCAACTTTCCTCAGTGCGCAACAGGGTGAAAAGCGCGAATGAAAAGACACTTGGCGATGTGCTTTGCCGGCGTTCTTGCTGGCTGTGCCTCAGCGTCCCGCAGCGGTCCTGTCACTGAAGCCGATCTCGTCATCACACATGTCGCGGTAATCGACGTCGAGCGAGGACGGCTTGTCAGCGACCAGGCCGCGTTGATCAGAGGCGACCGCATTGTCGCCGTGGCACCGTCGGCGCGCGTGCGTTTCGCGAGCACTGCGCGCGTCATCGATGCCACTGGTAAATACCTCATGCCTGGCCTCTGGGATATGCACGCGCACATCGGCGGCAGCGGAAATCCTTTGCTGCTCGAATTGCCGCTCTTCACCGCGCATGGCGTAACTGGCATTCGCGTGATGGGTGCTCCGCGCGATTTACCTGGCCTCGCGCGGCTTCGTCAGGTGCAAACAGCCACCGCGGCGGGGAGGCTCACCGGTCCTCGCGTGCTGGCCATCGCGAGTTGGCCAGTGAATGGCGAGGCCGGAATCGCCGACACGTTGCCGCCTTTCTTCAAGGCGCGCACACGCGAGGAAGGACGCGCGCTGGCGCAGTACTTCAAACAGAACGGCTACGATTTCATCAAGATCTACAACAACGTCTCGCGCGACGGATTTCTCGGGCTCGCCGAGGAGGCTCGGCGGATCAACCTGCCCTTCGCTGGGCACGAGCCCGCGTCACTCTCTGCGATCGAGCTGTCAAACGCTGGGCAGAAGAGCATCGAACACTCGCGCATCTTCCTGTTCAATTGCTTCCCTGGCGCAGACTCGCTGCAGAAAGGTCTACTGCGCCTAACGGGAACTGCGCTGCGACGTCGTATGGTCGATGAATACAACCCGCGTGCGTGCGGCGAAGTATTCCGAACGTTCGTGCGCAATGGCACCTACATCACCCCGACGCACGTCACGCGCCGGATGGACGCATTCGCTGACGATGCCGCGTATCGAAACGACGCGCGCATGAAATACATCCCGGGACGGCAGCGTATGATGTGGTTGGCCGACGCCGGCGGCATGGTGGCTTCGGATCCATCGCCGGACGGCCGGCGCAGCTACATGGATTTCTATCGCAAGGGGCTTACCCTAACGAATGACGCCTATCGCGCCGGCGTTCACGTTATCCTCGGCACGGATGCCGGTGACTCGTTCGTCTTTCCAGGGTCGAGCGTGCACGACGAGCTGGGCGAGCTTGTCAAAGCCGGCCTCTCGCCAGCGGAAGCGCTGCGCGCGGCCACCCTGACATCGGCGACGTACTTCGGACGCACTGCCGATTTCGGTACGGTGCAGGCGGGCCGATTCGCGGATCTCGTGCTGCTGGACGCGAATCCGCTCGACGACATCGCGAACAGTCGCCGCATCCGCGCGGTGTTCCAGGGTGGGAAATCATTCGACCGCGCGGCGCTGGACTCGATGCTCGTACGCGCCGAGAAAGCGGCGGCGCCTAACGCGCAGACCAACTTGTGGATAGCGGCGGTTGCTGGCGACACTGTCTCGCTCAGCGCGGCGCTGGATGCGGGCGCCAAGATCGACTCCATGGACGTGCAGGGGAATCGTCGCGCACTCAACTATGCGGCGATCGGCAACCATGTTGCCGCCGTGAGACTGCTGATGCGGCGCGGGGCGACTGTGAATCTGGCGAATCGAACGGGTTTCACACCGCTGCATCATGCGGCGGAGGCGGGAGCGGTGGACGCAATCGCTGCCCTGCTCGCCGGCGGCGCCGATGCGACAATCGCGAGTACTCAAGGCGCACTGCCGATTGATACCGCCCGCCGGCGCGGGGATCAGGCGGCGGTCAAGCTGCTGGAATCGGCGACGAAGAAGCCGTGAGGTGGACTCGTCGGTCTCCGGCTACATGAGTTCGAATACGCGGGCCAGAGGTCACTGA
>DATBKN010000121.1:0-7783 GCA_036555845.1 Gemmatimonadaceae bacterium
CGCTTGGACAGGTCGAGGTTGTACGACTGCGTTCCAGCCGGATCCGCAAAGCCCTCGATCGTGACCAGCGTGCCACCGTAATACTTGTTCACGACCTGCGCGAACTTGTCGAGCGAGGCGCGATCTTCATCGCGAACCGACGCATCGTCATACGCGAAGGTGACCGGGAAGGCGAACTTCATGCCGTTCTCCATGGCCGTGATCTTGGCACCGAACTCCTCGCGCAAAGCCGTCAGGTCACGGCGCAGCGAGGCGACGTCAGTCTTGACGCTCGCAACTTCGGAACGAACCGACGCGATTTCACTCGTTAGGGCGGCGCTGTTGGCGCTGTCGCCCGCGACGCGAGCCGTGCGCTCTGTTGCAACCCCTGTCTCCACCTGATTGCGAACATAACCCTTGGTTGCGCAGGCTCCCAGTATGAACGTGGAAAGTACCGCTCCTGCGATCAGCTTTGCGTTTTTCATTTGAGGCCTCTCTCTCCGGATATATGGTCGAGCGCGCTGGTGACAATTGCGTCGCGTCGCGAAACGACGCGCGCGCAGCAGCGGCATGATGGATGGAATATTATTCCGCCCGGCAATTTCGCTTGTGACTTTAGTCACACACGGGGCGCCTTAATGCTTTTCTAATGTCCGGGCGGGAGCCGAGAGGGGCGGCAAGGGGAGGTAGGAACCCTCGCCCAGGGGGCCGGCGACGTCCGGGAGGGGCATTTCCGCGGTGTCCTCGAAGCCGAGGAGCAGCTGCCTAACGCGAGTGAACGAGCCGCGATGATGTCGCGTCGGCGAGCTCGATTCCAGGGCGGCCACGTGGTCCGGAGTAGCGTATCCCGCGTTGTGATCCCAGCCGAACGCCGGGTAGCGTCGTGCCAACCGCGTCATGAGACGATCGCGCGTCACCTTCGCGATGATCGAGGCGCACGCAACCGAATAGCAGCGCGCATCTCCACCGACAACCGCCGTGTGCGCATACGTGAAGTGCGCGATCCTGTTGCCGTCGATCACCACATGTTGCGGTGCTACGCGCAGGCGACCGAGCGCACGATGCATAGCTAGTATGCTGGCGCGATAAATATTGAACCGGTCGATCTCGCGAACCGAGGCGGCGCCTAACGAGACAGCGATGGCGCGGCTCAGAATGCGTCCGGCGAGGCGCTCGCGGACGGCGGCGGGAAGCAGCTTGGAGTCATCCACGCCGGCGATCGCGCGCACATTCGGCGGCATGATCACGGCGCACGCGACAACGGGGCCCGCGAGCGGGCCCCGGCCAACTTCATCGACGCCGGCCAGCAATTCACCGTACTTCTGCCGCAGCGCCTTTTCGATTTGGGTCCAGCGTTGTGGAGAGGCGACCCGCCGTGCCGGTATTACTACCTCGCGGTCGCTCTCAACTGCCATCGTCGTGCGACCGTCTAGCCTTCGCTGCCTTCTACGGCCGACTCGGTAGCCGGCACCATGATTCGTACGCGCTTCTCGCGGATGCGAGTGGCCTTACCCACGAGATGGCGCAGGTAGTACAGCTTCGCGCGGCGGACCCGCCCGCGGCGTACCACGTTGATATCGGCGAGCATGGGGCTGTGCACAGGGAAGATCCTTTCGACGCCGACGCCGTTGGAGATCTTGCGCACCGTGAAGGTCTCGCTAACGCCGCTGCCACGGCGCGCAATGCAGATGCCTTCGAACGCCTGAAGGCGCTCTTTGTCGCCTTCCTTTACCCGCACGTTAACGCGGAGGGTATCGCCAGGCCGAAAAGCCGGGATGTCCGACCGCATCCACTCTTGTTGGGTTTCGATGAACGGATGCATTGAACCGCCAGGCCCTGGTCGGGCTCAGGGAAAACGAGGGAAATGCAGCTTCGTACGAAGCCCGAATTGTAAGCGGGCCGGGCGAGCTAATCTAGCGGCTGTGTAGTACTTACTGCCGCAGAGTGCCGCAGGCCGCGACGGAACCGTTCTGCGCGGACACTCGCACCTCGAACGACGCCTTACGCTCACGAAGTGCCACTGCCACCGAGGCGGTCGTAATCGGGCGCGGGAGAGCAACGATGCCGCGCATGCGGACTCGCTCTTTGCTGATCGTCGGACCGTTCCACAGCACGGCTGTATGCCCCTCGGAGCCGGCCCCCTCGCCGATCCCCCTCAGGACAACGACAGCACCAGTCAAGGATCGACGGGTCGGGTTGTCGAGAGTCAACTCGTATTCGAGCTCGCTCCCGCCACCACCGTCACTCCCGTCGGCATTGGCGTCGCGCAGTTCCATTCGCGCCGAACCGCGCAGTCCGCGCCGAGTAATTGCCCCACACGAACGCGGATCGAGCTCGGCACCCATGAGGATGGGCCCCGCCTCCGTGATGAGCAGCCCTCCGCCACGCGCGGTTTGCGGTACGGAAGTGCGTAATGCTGCAGTGGGTGCACACGCCGACCCCGCGACGAGAATCGCTGCAAGGAGCACTCTGGCTGAGTTCGACGTGGGCTGCATCACAGGGTTTTTATAACGGAAGAGCTTGGAATGAGTTACAACCGAGTACGTGTTTTCGCTATTGCCACATCCGTGCCGCCGTTGGAGGGAACAGTAGCCGGTGCTCGCAGCACACCGATGCGCGGCGTATTTCAGGCCCTGCTGGACTTGTCATCGCGCCGTCGCTCACTCGTTAGGCGTTGCCCCTCCCCGGCGCGCCAGCGCGCGATTTGCGCGTGATCGCCGGAGAGCAAGACCTCTGGTACGGCATGGCCCCGGAAGACCGGCGGTCGCGTGTAGCTCGGCGCCGAGATTCCGCTGCCCGTGGCGAAGAATGAATCGGTTGCCGCGCTTTCGCTGTCGGAAATTGCTCCCGGTATGAGTCGGGTGATTGCGTCAATGATGACAAGCGCGGCTGATTCCCCGCCGCTCAGGATGTAATCGCCCAGGGAGATCTCCTCGGTCGCGAGGTGCTCGGCCACGCGCTGGTCCACGTCCTTGTAATGGCCACAGAGGAGTGTCAGCTCGTCCAGTTTCGCGTAGCGCGCGGCGTCGGCCTGCGTGAAGACGCGGCCGCGCGGCGACAGCAGAACAATCGGCGGCTTGGCACCTAACGACTCGACCGCCTCGAAGAACGGTTCCGGTTTCATGACCATTCCCGCGCCGCCACCGTACGGGTAGTCGTCAACGGTACGATGCCGATCATGCGTGTAGTCGCGCAGATCGACAACACGAAATGACACGGCGCCGGCCGCCGCCGCGCGCGCCGGAATGCTGAGACTCAAGGGTCCGGCGAAGAACTCGGGGAAAATCGTGACGACAGTGAGCCGAAGCACGATGAGCTAGTCGAAGAGACCCGTCGGTGGATCGACCACGATCACGCCGCCGGCGGCATCGATGCGCGAGACGAACTCGCTGCGCAGCGGGAACAGCACGCTGTCCTCCGCGCGATCCACCTCGAGAACGGTACCTTGAGGCAGCTCGAAGTAGTTCGACACGGTGCCGATCACCGTGCCGTCAACGAGCTGCATGCTCAGACCAACCAGGTCGCCGGCAAAAGGCGTATCGCCACTTAACGCTGTTTGCTCATCGTGCTCGGCCCACAGCTCGCCACCGCGCCAGCGGTCGGCGGCAGTTCGGTCGCCGACGCCTTCGAGCAGGATCAGCCAACCGTCATGGGTCGTGCGCGCTCCGTGCACAGCGACGGGCACCGCGTCGGGATCGGCACTGGCGTAGAGAATCCGCCCGGGCGTGAAGACATCTTCGGCCCGGGCGGTCAAGGAACGTATCAATAGTTCGCCGCGCAATCCGTGCGCGCGCCTAACGTGTGCGACGCGCACTCTCGCGGGCGCGGGCGGCGTATTAGCGGGCGTCGGCGCCTTCGGTTCCGGCGAGCGGTACGGCCGACGCGCTGCGTTTCTTGGCGACGCGGGCTTGGTGTCGCGCTTTGAGGATGCCGGCACGCCGAAGGAGCGAACGGACGGTGTCAGTCGGGAGCGCCCCGTTGTCGAGCCAGTGGGTGGCTCGGTCCTGCTTCAACGTGAGACCGCCGTCTTTTGCGCGCGGTTGGTATTGCCCGATGATCTCGATGAAGCGGCCGTCGCGCGGGCTGCGACTGTCGGCGACGACAATGCGATAGTGCGGGATTTTCTTGCGCCCTTCACGGCGCAATCTGATACGGACAGCCATGGGACAATACCTCTCGTTAGGTTCTTCGCTGCTTCGGCAGGCTCATCGCAATCTCCGGCATTTCCGGAGTGCACCTGTCAAACAAAGGTCGGAGGTCGGAGGTCAGCGGTCGGAGGGGCTGCGAGTGCCTGCTCTGACCTCAGGCCTCAGACCTCCGACCTGCACTCTATCTTAACAACCCCGGCGGCAATCTCATGCCCCCACCGGCCGCTTTTTTCATCATCTTTTGCATCTCGCGGAACTGCTCGAGTAGGCGATTGACTTCGCTGATCGGGCGGCCGGCGCCCTTGGCCACTCGCGCCCGGCGAGATCCATTGAGGATCCCCGGGTTTTTGCGCTCGTCAGGCGTCATCGATAGCACAATGGCCTCGACGTGTTTCAGCCGCTTGGGGTCCATATTCGCCTGACGCAGCATCTTGGCGTTCACACCGGGGACGAGCTTGAGCAGCCCCTCCAACGGGCCCAGGCGCTGCATCTGCTTCATCGCGACGAGGAAGTCGCCCAGGTCGAGCCCTTCTTTCTTGACCTTCTTCTCCAGTTTCTTCGCCTCGTCGACGTCGAACGCCTCCTGCGCTTTTTCGACGAGCGTGACGATGTCGCCCATCTGGAGGATGCGTCCCGCCATGCGCTCGGGATGGAACTCTTCCAGCGCATCGGTCTTTTCGCCGACACCGATGTACTTGATCGGCTTCTTGGTGACGCCGTAGATCGAGAGCGCCGCGCCGCCGCGCGCGTCGCCGTCCATCTTCGTCAACACCACGCCAGTCACGCCTAACGCCTCGTCGAAGCCCTGCGCGATGCGCACGGCATCCTGACCTGTCATTCCATCGGCGACGAGCAGGATCTCGTCCGGGTGCACTTCCGCCTTCACGCGCTGCAGCTCGGCCATCATCATCTCGTCGATCTGCAGGCGGCCTGCCGTGTCGATGATGGCTATACGGTCGCGATTGCGACGTGCCTCTTCTATTCCCGCTTTGGCGATCTTGACGACGTCCTGCGTGCCACGGTCGGCGTAGACAGGGATGTCCAGCTGCCTGCCTAACGTTTCGAGCTGGTCGATCGCGGCCGGGCGATAGACGTCCGCGGCTACGAGGCGCGTGGGCCGCCCATCGCTCGTTAGGCGTTTGGCCAGTTTGGCCGCCGTCGTCGTCTTGCCGGAGCCCTGCAGGCCGACCATGAGAACGATCGTCGGCGGAACGGAGCTCAGGCGCAGCCCTTCGCGTCGTTCGCCGAGCATCGCCGTCAGCTCGTCGTGGACAATCTTGACGAGCTGCTGAGCTGGTTGAACGGATTTGAGCGCCGCGACGCCGACGGCCTTTTGCTCGACGCGTTCGAGGAACTCGCGCGTCAGCTGGAAGCTGACGTCTGCCTCGAGCAGCACACGACGGACCTCGCGCAGGCCGTCTTTGATGTCGCTCTCCGAGAGGACACCCTTGCCGCGGAGGCGCTGGAACGCAGCGCCTAGTTTCTCGGACAGCTCGTCAAACATGAGCGGGGAAACGTAATCGCTCGGGGCGTGCTTTGGGCTGTGGCGAATGAGAGAGCGCCTGGTCGCACAGGTGAGGGCACCCTTTGGAAGCTGTGTGCTCACCGCTGCCCGGTCGAAGTGTTATGAGTGCCCGCTGCGAAGTGCGGTTTCAGTATGAACTCGTCGCTCGATCGCTCGCAGCTGACGTCTCACAGCTTCGAAATGAAGCGTCGCGAAACAGACGGGGCGCTCTTGCTATTGCGGGGTGCGGGGGCGAGTGCGAAGCTGTTGCCACTCGCGACCAGGCACCTCGCATGGCCAGTCGTTCGCCAACCGACTCAAGCGCTGCGCGACACACTCTCGATCATCTCGGCCGACGCGAGCGGCAGATCATGACCGTCGTCTACCGGCTTGGTCGCGCCACCGTCGGCGATGTCCTGGCGAACCTGGAGGACCCGCCGAGCTACTCGGCTGTGCGCACAATGTTGCGGTACCTCGAATCCAAGGGCTATCTGCGGCACGACTCCGAGGGACGCAGCTTCGTTTACGTACCTGTCGTGCGCCCAGCCACGGCGCAGCGGTCGGCTTTGCGCGAGCTCGTGCGCACCTTCTTTGGCGGTTCTAAAGCACGCGCGGTTGCAGCACTTCTCGAAGTGCCGGACACGGCGCTGCGCGACGAAGATCTGCAGCGACTCCGGGACGCGATCGCGCTGGCCAGACAGGCGGGCCACTAGACCTCTTTCGCCGAGCGTCCGTGCCGCACGACGTCTTCATCAGCTACGCCGCGCCTGACAAGCCCGTGGGAGACGCGGCTTGCGCCGTCCTCGAACGTCACGGCATCAGATGCTGGATCGCCCCACGCGATGCTACGCCGGGAATGGAGTGGAGCGGCGAGATCATCCGCGCCATCAACGAGGCGACGGTCCTGGTGCTGATTTATTCGCGCAACGCGAATAGCTCCAAGCAAGTTCACCGCGAAATCGAACGCGCTGTCGCCAAGGGAATCGCGATCGTTCCATTCCGGATCGAGAATGTGCCGGCGTCGGAGACGCTGGAGTACTTCATCAGCACGCCGCATTGGCTGGACGCGCTCACTCCGCCGCTGGAGCAGCATCTCGAGTACCTCGCGGACACTGTTGCGCTGCTCAAGAGCAGGCTTGGTGGACAGCCCGCGCCAGAATCGCGACCGCGGCCAACGCCCATTGCTCCTGCTCCGACAGCGCGGCGCTGGAACTCGCGCCTAACGATGGGAGCGGGAGGCGCAGTGGTGCTCGTTGTCGCGCTGCTCGGGTGGCTCTTGTTGGGCGGCGGAGGAGGCGAGGCAGACTTTTGGCATGGGGCGTGGGCGACCGACAACCGCGTGCAGGGGCTGCCCGCGCACTTCACGCTCAATGTCGATGACGACAATCGCTACACCGGGTCCGTCGAGACGCGCGACGCCGGAACGATTCGCTTCTCCGGAAACGCCTATCGCATGGTGAGCGAAAACGGACCGGTCGCGCAGGGCAGCATTAACCTGCTGAGTCCAACGACGGCACAGATTTCCGGCCCGCTTGGCACCGCGACGTGGCAGCGCGAGCTCAGCTCAGCCACATCGGGGACCGGTTCGGCTGTCGGTGTATGGATGATGTCTGCGACGATCCAGCAGGTCCCCTGGGCCATACAGCTGGCGATCATGCCTAACGGGCGCTTTGAGCTACGGTCCCGCTCGGAAGACAGCGGCACGTTCAGCGTCAAAGACGGCACGTGGTTTATGAACTCTGCGCGTGGTTTTCCACAGAACGGGACGTATACCCGCGTCGATGACCGCACCGTGAGGATGACAGGCCCGCTGGGAACGGCGACCTGGACCAGGCAGCGATAGCCTGGTTAGGCATGTCGCACCGGCCGGCGCGCTGACGGAGCGCCTGCCCGGCTGGACCGACGCCCTTTCTGTTGCAAATCGGGCGCCTTGCAGTCCGTGTGTGTGACGCTGAGCCTCTGAGCGTGGACTACCACACCCGCAGTGGCTCGTCGCTAGTTTATTGGCCGACCGTGCAGGGACGTCCTTCCAGCGCACCCCCAAGCGATGGCCCGACTACAGCGGAAAGATGAAATCCTCACGTCCGAGCTGCCGCCACGGCTCCCTCTCATGGCGCTGCGCTCGACGATCGTCTACCCACTCGGCACGATC
>DATBKN010000122.1:0-10364 GCA_036555845.1 Gemmatimonadaceae bacterium
GACTTCATGCGTCAGGAAATTTTCGCCCCGCTCGGCCTAACGAATACGAGCGTTGGCATCCCGCCGGGTGCGGCGCCGCGAGTCGCCCAGCGCTACGATGCCGAGAACAAGGCGATCCCGTACTACACGTTCGACCATCCCGGCGGCTCGGAGGTCTACTCCAGCGCGCATGACCTCGTGCGCTTCGGCATGTTCCATCTCAACGGGCGTCTGCCGCGGCAGCGCCAGATTCTCGCCAGGGAGACGCTGGAAGACATGCGCCGCGACCGCGTCCCCGCGGGCGCCCCGGGATCTTTCTGGGGACTGGGGTGGAGCATCGATTACTCGTTAGGTGGCGTTCGCCGGGTGTCGCACAGCGGCGGCATGCCCGGCGTGGCCACCTATCTGGCGCTGTTTCCCGAGGAACAGGTCGTCGTCGTCGTCCTGCTGAACAAGAGCAACGGCGCGATCGGAACCGTGCTCAACGAGCTGTGCGCGATCATGGTGCCAGGGGTCGCCGCGGCGCTGCGCGCTCGCCGCGCGTCTCCGCCTCCAGCGACACCGGCCGTCGATTCGGCCGGCATGCCGGCCGTGTATGGGGAATGGCGCGGATACGTTCGCTCCTATGCCGACAGCGTGCCCGTCACGCTCACGATCGCGAAGGAGGGCTCACGGGTCAGCTGGAATGGCGCTGAGCCCGTCTCGCTCAGCGACATCACGTTCCGGCAAGGCACGTTCAGCGGACTCGCCCCGGTACAGTCCAAAGCGCCCGACATCGCTCGTTATGCACATCGCACGCTGTTCTGGCTTCGATCGCACGATGGCCGGCTATCCGGCTACGCGGCGGCCCAGACTTCAACGCCACGTGCGTACTACGCGCTATCGTCGTACGCGAAGCTGGAGCGCGTGCCGCGCTAGCGCGGGAGCGCCTGGGTCAGCCCGTCCATCAGCATCTGCACGGCGACAGTGATGAGCAGCATCCCCATCAACCGTTCGATCGCGATCAGTCCGCGCTCTCCGAGGTAGCGCCGCAGGCCGGTCGCGAAGAAGAGAATCGCGGCCGTCGCGAACCACGCCAGGAGCACAGCGCCTAACCACACCGGCCAGCGCTCCGGCTCGCGGCTGACGAGCAACAGCTCGGTCGCCAGCGCCGATGGGCCCGCGGTATAGGGAACGGCCAGCGGCACTATGAAAGGCTCGCCTTCGATATCCTCGCGCAGCGACGTCGTCGGCGTCGGGAAGATCATCCGCATCGCGATGAGCAGCAGCACGACGCCGCCCGAGATCCGCAGCGCCGTGGCGGACACGTGCAGCACATCGAGGATGTACTGACCGACAAACAGGAAGAAGACGAGGACGACGAGCGCGATCACCAGCTCGCGCGCAATCACGCGGCGCTGCCGCGCCGGTTCTACATGTCGCAGCGCCGCCAGAAAGAACGGGACGTTGCCTAACGGGTCCATGACGAAGAACATCAGAACTGCTGCGGAAAGCAACGTCATAGCGTCTAGGGGTCAGGTCTCGTATTGCAAGACCTGACCCCTTGAACATACCGCGCTACGAATCGCCCGCCGGCTTCGCGGTCGCCGGCACGTTCCAGATCTCGCCTAACACGCGCTTGAAGTTGCCGCCCAGCATTCCCTTGATCTGGTCGTCGCTGTACTTGCGCCGGATCAGCCCCTCGGCGACGTCGTACATGCGTTTGGGGTGATCGATGCCTTCGATGTCGATCTTCTCGCGGAAGGCATACGACGATTTGTAGCCGGCGCGCAGCCGGCGGTTCTGCTCCGGCGGCATGTCGTCGTATCCGTCGAGATCGATGTCGCTGCCGACACCAACGTGCTCGGGTCCCGTCAGCTTGACGACGTAGTCGATGTGATTGAGATAATCCTCGACCGTCGTCGGCTCGTCGGCTTTGACGAACATGCGCACGCCGGTTATCCCCATCACGCTGTTGTACTTCTTGACCTGCTGGATCACGTCGTCCGGCTTGCAGCGCGGATGGCCGCCGGCGAGCGCGCGCACGTTCGAATGTGTGATCAGCACCGGCTTCTTGGAGATCTCGAACGCTTCGAACGAGGTGCGGTCGCCGCAGTGGGAGACGTCAACGGCCATGCCAACCTCGTTCATCTTGTTGATCACCGCGACGCCGAAATCGCTGATCCCATCGTCACGCCGCTCCGTGGATCCGTTGCCGATCATGTTGCGCGCGTTGTACGTGAGCTGCGAGACGCGCTGGCCCAGTCCGTAGAACATGGCGACGTCGTTAGGCGTCCTGAAATGCTCCGAGTTCTGCAGCCCCAGAATCACGCCCACCTGACCCGCGCGCTTCGCCTTGTCGAAATCGTCCACGCTGTCGACGCGCATGAAGTCCGAGCGCGATGCGATGAAGCCATTCCAGCTCGCAAAAAAGGCCAGCGACTCGTAATGCACGTTCGGACCGCCCATCCCAACGGCCGGATGGATCGCGGTCAGCCCAGAGGCCGGCCATTTCTGCGCTTGGCTCTCCGGATACGTGTCCGGTCTCGCAAACCACCGAGCCTGCGACTCGAAGTCGAGGCTGAGCGGGCAGAGCATGTCGATCACTGTCGACTCCTTCATCAAACGAATCGCCCTCTCCGAATACTCCGCGCTGCTCCACGCGAAGAGGCGATAACGCCGCTCGAGAATTGCCGGCGCGCCGACAAGTGCGGCGCTACTCAGGGCAGCCTGTTTGAGGAAACCGCGACGAGAACTGCGGGACTCGGGCATGGCGCGACTCAGATGGAGGAGACGCGCCGAATGCTACGCTGGTGACCCCTCCAAGTCAGGTGGGCGCTATCATTCGCACCACGACGCGGCCGCCGTACTTGAGATGCGGACACTCGGCGGCGAGGAATGCCGCGGCCTCGCGACTGGGAGCTTGCACGAGGAAGAACCCAACAAGGTCGTCAGGGCGCGCTTTACTCATCGTGATGTTCGTTTTCGCTCGCTCTACGGTCCATGCGCTGTCGCGCAGTGCTTCGCCCCCGATGACACGTCCCCATGGATGCTCAGCGGACGCCCAGCGACGATACTCCTCAGCGCGCACTGCGTGCGCGATCGAGTCATTGCCGGTGGAACCGCCGTAGAGCATCAACGCAAACGATGGCTGCGGAGGCTGGGGCGGCGCATCTGGTCCACTCGAGATCAACCCCGCCAGGAACGCCGTAAATGCAATCGCGGCGGCGGCTAGCCAAGGGCGCGCTCCTACCGCGCGGACACTCTGTGGGCGCAGGAGCGAGCGCTCGCGCAGCGCCGCGATTGTGCGCTGCTCGACGGCCGCATCGGGTGTCACTTCGTCAGGAAGCGAGCCGAGCTCGGGAACCGGCTCCTCGGATGGCGTGTGGTCTGTCATCGCTTGCAGTTGTTAGGCGCCGACGTTGGCGGAGCCGAGCAGGCCCCGCATGGCGCGCCGGGCGCGAGAAAGCTGACTCTTGGACGTGCCTGTCTCTATGTCGAGCTGCTGCGCGATCTCTTCGTGCGTGAAGCCGGCGACGTCGTGCAGCACGAGAACAGCGCGGTATCCCGCCGGGAGCCGTGCCAACGCCGTCGTCACGTCGATTCGGACACCAACATCTTCGTTAGGCGCTCGCACATCTGCAAGATCGCCGTCGAGTTCCTCGCGAGAGTCGCGCCACAGCTCACGGCAACAATTCACGAGAATCGCTGCGAGCCACGTTCTGAGCTGCGACTGCCAGCCAAAGTCGCGCAGCCGAGCGACGGCGCGGATCCAGCATTCCTGCAGTACATCGTCCGCGTCGTGCGTGCGGTCAGCCAGAAGCCGCAATGCCAGCGCGTACAGGGCCGGTGAGTGCCGCGCATACAGAGCGCGAAACGACCTTTCGTCTCGCGACTTTAGCAACGCCTCAACGTCGCTGCGATCCGCGGCGCTCGAATCCGGCCGCGCTTGCGCGCTATCCGCTGCCAGGAATTCCTTCCGGATCGATCGCCGTCTTCACGATGATCATGATGTTTGCGAGTGGCTGACCAGGGTCGACAACCATTGCTGCTGCTGGATTCGGTGTGCTGCCAAGACCCAGCTGCTCATTCGTTAGGTTCGGATAGAAGATCATCAGGTGCGGCTGCCAGGCGCCGACTCGTTTGCCTTCGTCGTTATAGAGCACCTGTGCCGACGACATCATGTACGTCATCGCCGGCCGCGTTGGTGCGCGAAACGTGCCGCGACGTAATCCTTCTTCGATCTCGCGTGTGATCGTTTCCATGGAAGCGCCTGATTGCAGCAGAGCGCCGCGAAGCAGCTCTGTCCGCATGACTGTTTGAACGGCTTCGGGATCGAAGCATTGCGGCTCCAGGCTCTCTGGCCAGCTCCTGCTTACCAGGCACGCGTTTCCGTTCGTTCCACGAACTGCGATCTCATAGCCGCGCTCAGCCAGCACATAGATATCAGCGTCCGTCGAGACCTCTCTCGGCGCCGCCGAGCGTGCAAGGGCGATTTCGAAGTTAGGGGCGAGCAAGGTGCGCTTTCCAGCGCGACCTGTACCTTGACCCTGCGCCAAGGCGACAGCGGGCGCTGCGAACGCGATCACAATCCAGGCAGAGCGAAGCATTTTCGTCCTCCGATTCGATTGTGAATCGGTGACAGATGGCGCGTTAAAGGTTGCACGCCCGCGTGCTCTGACTTCAGACCTCAGACCTACGTCGCCTCGTTAGGTCCCGAGAACTCGGCTGATCCATTCACCGACCATGTAGCCAACCGCTGCCACACCGAGACCCACGACGAACATATCGAATCCGGATCGGAAAACACCGCGGCCAGTAAAGACGGAGCGGGCGGCACCGACAAGGAAGTGCGACGCCATCGCGATAACGAACGCCGTCCAGATAGCAGCGCTACCGGTGAGGAAAAAGAACGGCGCGACGGGAATCAGTGCGCCAAACGCCGTAGCAACTCCCGTGACCCAGCCTTCGCGCAGCGGCGACATCGTGCGCTCGCCGATCCCCAACTCCATGCGAACTTTTTCATCCAGCATTCGCGCCGGGTCTCTGAGCGCCGACGCTGCGAGCTCACGCGCCGTCTCCGCTGGCACTCCGCGCGCCTCGTACAGCAACGCCAACTCGTCGCGTTCGAGCTCGGGCATCATCGCGATCTCGTCGCGCTCCATCGCGATTTCGTGCGCGTAGACCTCCTGCTCGCTCTTGGCGGCGAGATAACCACTCGATCCCATCGACAGCGCGTCTGCAACCAATCCAGCGACGCCGGCCATGATAATCACGCTGTGTTGCTGATTACTGCTGGCGCCGAGCACGCCGGCGACGAGACCAAAGTTCGCTGTGAGTCCATCGTTGAAGCCATACACGACGTTCCGAAGGAACCCGCCTGACGCGATGCGATGCCAAGGTTCTCCGGCGCCTTCGCCATGAGTGAGCGTCGCGAGCTCGGTCGCGTGCGTTGCGCTCTCGCGCGCGAGCTGCAGTGCTTCGGCTGAACCAGTCCCGCCACTCGGCAGCGTGCGGTGCAGATCGAGATATGCTTTGACCTCGCGCCCTTCTTCCCGCAACAGGAGATTGAGCAGCGTCTGCGCTCCGAAGCTGCGGCCGACAAGGGCCATGAGTCTGGCGCGCGCCGAAGGGCGGAAAGGCCCGACGGGAGAGCCGCGTCCGTCGTTGTCCTGAAGGACTCTCTGCCAGATCGCCTGATGCTCGTCTTCCACCGCCGCGAGGCGTTCGAAGATGTTTTTCCTATGCGGATCTGGTTCGGCGCGCGCTAACTCCCGATAGAGGAAAGCCGCGTCGCCCTCGTCCTGCCAGTGTTCCTGAAACGTGTCACGGTCGGCCGCTGTGCCGACGGTGGTCGTTGCGCCTGGTGCTGCCATGAGAAGCAATATCGCCCGCCGCGGAAGGGACCGCATGGCCGGGGTCAGACTCCAAACGGGGGTCTGACGCCAAGCGGGGGTCAGACTCCGCCAGTGTGACAGGAGCAGCAAACCATCCGCGGAGCGGAGCGTGACAGAACGATTGAACACTCGAGGATATCTCCTATGCAGCGGAAGACTTTGCTTTTTGGCGGCGCGGCCCTGCTGACGCTCGCTCCATTTGGGACGGCATTCGCGCAGCGCGAGCGGGAACGCGAGCGCGAAAGGGCTGAAGCACGAGCCGACGAGCTTGAAAAAGCGCGGCGCGGGATGACCGCATTTGCCTACGCGTTTGGCGACGATCGCGAGCGTCCGCGTCTCGGTATCAGCACGGAAGCGAGCGGCATGCGGGACACGCTCGGCTTGCTCGTGACGGCCGTGACGAAAGACGGCCCCGCGGCGAAGGCCGGCCTCGAAGAGGGCGATCGGATTCAGGCCGTGAACGGCGTGAACTTGCGGCTGTCGCGCGATGACGCTGGCGAGGAGGACATGGAAGGGGTGGCGACGCGGCGCCTGATTCGCGCGTTAGGCAAGGCCAAGATCGGAGATGAAGTCGATCTGCGCGTCTGGTCCAACGGCAGCGTCAAGGCGGTCAAGGTGAAGACCGTTAGCGTTGAAGATCTCGAGCGCAGCCGGTTCGGCGACAACTTCAAGGAGTTCGAAGGGTCGGACCGGGCGTCGCTGGGCATCGGGCTCGGATCGATGGGCAGCCGGCGGGATACGTTAGGCGTTCTCATCACGAGCCTCGTCCCGGATGGGCCCGCCGAGAAGGCCGGGGTCATCGAAGGCGACCGTATTCAGTCCATCAACGGCGTGGATCTGCGGGTTCCGGCGGAGGACGCCGGCGACATGGGGATGTCGAGCTCGCGCTGGCGCCGCCTAACGCGAGAGCTGGAGAAGGCAAAGGCCGGGGACGACGTGGAGCTTCGCATCTACAGCGGTGGCAGCACGAAATCCGTGCGCCTCAAAACTGTGAAGCAGAGCGAGCTGCGCGAGCACGGCGGCGCGTTCTTCTTCAACGGCGATTTCCCGCGCGCCTTCGCATTTCCGCACGGATCGATGGCGCCGCTGCGGACCCTGATCCGCCCGAACATCTCGCAGCTCCGGCTGGAGCCCAAGATCCGCGCCATGGAGCTCCTGCCGAAGATCCGGGCGGAGACGAGAGTGCTGCCGAAGATTGCGCCAGGCAGGATCCGCCGCGTCATAACGATCTAGCTTGCTGCTGGCAGAACCGAGGGGTATCGTGGCGCTCGCCACGATACCCCTTTGTCATATGCTGAATCGATGCGCACACGCTCTCGCTCGCGCCGTGCTGGCGTGGGCACTCGTTCCCGCGGCTGTCCAGGCGCAGCGCAACGATGACGGTCTCATGCGGCTGCAGCGCGAAATCGTTAGGCTGTCCGCCATTTCAGGAGGCAAGGTCGGCGTCGGAGTAATTCATCTCGAGAGTGGTCGCGAGCTGTTCATCAATGCCGACGAGCCGTATCCGATGGCCAGCACATACAAGGTGCCAATCGCCGTACGGCTCCTCACGCTCGTAGACAGCGGCAAGGTACGCCTGGACTCCATGATCGCTATCAAGCCGAGCGATTTGCATCCCGGGAGCGGGACGCTCACGAGCCTGTTCGACGATCCCGGCGTCTCGCTGTCGGTACGCAATCTGCTCGAATTGATGCTGCTAATCAGCGACAACAGCGCGACGGATATCAACCTGCGGACCGCGGGCGGCGGCACGGCCGTCAACGCTCGACTCGCCGCGTTAGGTATCAGCGGCATTTCGGTGAACCGCCCGACAGTGGAGCTGATCGCCGACGCGATCGGCATCCGCGACCTGCCGCCGGAGGATCAGCGCACACTGGCGACATTCCAGCGACTCGCCAGCGGCATCAGTGAGAGCGCGCAGCGCGACGCCGCCAAGGCGTTCTACAACGACAGGCGCGATACCGCCACGCCGCGCGGCATGGCGACGCTCCTTCGGGCGATCTGGGAACGTAAGACACTAGGCGCGGAAAGCTCGGCGCTGCTGCTTGACATCATGCGCCGCTGCGAGACGGGTGAGGCTCGCATCAAGGGCCTGCTGCCGCCCGGAACGACAGTCATGCACAAGACGGGCTCGTTAGGCATCGGCGTGGCGAACGATGTCGGAATCGTCGAGCTGCCGGATAACGTCGGCCACATTGTCGTCGCGGTTTTCGTGAAGGAGTCGTCCAAGGATGCGGCGACGCAGGAGCGCACAATCGCACAGATCGCCCGCGCCGCATACGACTATTTCCTCTTCAAATAAGATCAAAAGCCTTCACCACGGACCAACGCCGACGTTTTGTGAACCAAGACCCGGTTGTCGGGTTTGTCCGCGTGTTTCTGCGTTCGGCCGCGGTGACGCAGTTGACCTTAAAACTCGATTTGAGCGCCGAGCTCGACCACGCGGTTCGGTGGGATGCCAAAAAACTCGGTGGCGGAGCGCGCGTTGCGCGCCATATACGCGAAGAGCCGTTTGCGCCACCTGGACATCTTGGCCGGGCCGACAGGAATGAGGCGCTCGCGACCCAGGTAGTACGTCGTGTCCATGTACTTCGCTTTGACGCCGGCTTTCGTGAGCAGCGCTGTGATCTCGTCGGCGCTCGGCGTCTGCATGAAGCCGTAATAGGCTTTGGCGCGGAAGAAGCCTTGCGACAGCGGCTCGATCGTTAGGCGCTTGTCCTGCGGCACGTCCGGGAATTCACGCGAGAGCACGGAAAGCAGAATCACCCGTTCGTGCAGCACCTTGTTGTGCTTGAGATGGTGCAAGAGAACGACCGGAACCCCCTCCGCCTCTGACGTCATGAAGATCGCCGTACCCGGGACGCGAGGAATGCGCGATCCGTCGATGCTGCGCAACAACTCTTCCACTGGAATCGAGCGCTCCGACAAGAGGGTGCGCAGCAACAGGCGACCTCGGTTCCACGTTGTCATGATCGTGTACAACGCCGCGCCGACGAGCAGAGGAAACCAACCACCCTGGGCGAACTTGATGACATTGGCGCCGAAGAACGCGACGTCTACAGTCAGGAACACCCCGGCCACCGTCAAAGCCTTGCCTAACGCCCAGTGCCAGACTCGTGTGGCGACGACGAAGAACAGCAGCGTCGTCATGATCATCGTCCCCGTCACGGCGATGCCATACGCCGCGCTGATGTCACTGACGGATCCGAAAAACAGTACGATGAACAGACAGCCAAGCATCAGCGCATTGTTGACTTCGGGGATGTAGATCTGCCCGTGCTCCTGTTTTGACGTGTGCACGATCGTCACACGCGGCCAGTAGCCGAGCTGTACCAGCTGCTGCGTCAGCGAAAACGCGCCAGAAATGAGCGCTTGTGACGCGATGATCGCTGCCAGAGTAGCGAGCACGATCAGCGGGTAGAGCAGGGGGCGCGGCGCGAGCAGATAGAACGGGTTGGAGACGGTGCTGGGATCGCGCAGGAGCAGCGCCCCTTGGCCGAAGTAATTGAGCAGCAGCGCGGGGAAGACGAGCGTGAGCCAGGCGACACGGATCGGTCGCTTGCCGAAGTGCCCCATGTCTGCGTACAGCGCCTCGGCGCCAGTGACAGCGAGCACGACAGCGCCTAACAAGATGAATCCTGTCTGACCATGCGCGAAGAAGAACTGCAGCGCGTACCAGGGGTTCACTGCTCGCAGAATCTGAGGTTCGGCCACGATCTCGCGCACTCCCAGCGTGGCGATCGTGAGGAACCAGAGCGCCATGATCGGACCGAACACACCGCCGACTCGCGCCGTCCCTTTCTTCTGAAACAGGAACAGCGCGAACAGGATGATAACGGTTGGCCAAACGGCGATGCGCCCAAGAGCTGGCGACGCGATCTTGAGGCCTTCCATCGCGCCTAACACCGAGATGGCCGGCGTGATGACGCCGTCGCCGTACAACAATGCGGCGCCTAACAAGCCAACGCCGATCAACAAAGCACGTTCACGCGCCGTCATGCTCGCATGTTTGCGCAGCAAGAGCGCCAGCAACGCCACGATGCCGCCTTCTCCCTTGTTGTCTGCGCGCATGACGAACGCCACGTACTTGACGGTCACGATCAGCGTAAGCGACCAGAGAATCAGCGACAGAATGCCGTACACATTCGCTTGCGTCGGCAGCAATCCGTGCTCGCGCGACAGCAGAAATGACTCGCTAAGTGCGTAGAGTGGGCTCGTACCGATGTCGCCGAACACCACGCCGAGCGCCGTGATTGTGAGTATCGCTAGACGGCGGCCGCGCGGATTCGCTTCTGGATGCCCGAGCTCCTGCGCCGGCGGAACTGCAATCTCGGATGTGGGCTGCGACGCAGGACCTCGAGCATCAGGCGCGTCTTCAGCAGCCCGTTCCGCAGACGGTTGTGTTTTCATGCGAACTCAGAAACTACAGAGCACGAGAGGCAGAACTAAGGTCTGGGGGTCTGATGCCAGAGGCGGGGTCTGAAGCCACCGGGACTCCGACCAGACGGG
>DATBKN010000123.1:0-3531 GCA_036555845.1 Gemmatimonadaceae bacterium
ATGTGTGCCTAACGTGGCCCGCAGTGTCAAGTTGTGCGGCGCGACTGTGGACCTCGGTCCTGAGCGACGTTCCCAGCCCAGGAGACCTTCGCTTACCGCGGCCCCGCCACGAACTCCCAGCGCGCGCGAACAGCTGCGATCACGAGCGACTCGCCCGGTTCCACCGGCGTGAAGCTCGCAGCCAATCCGCTCTCACCGGCGCGGAGTGAGGTCGCTCCGCTCGTCACGACCACGTTCTGCAGGAGCGGCCGCGGAATCGCTCCCGGGTCGATCGTCAGCTCGACAAGCGTGCCTAACGTGCCACCAGCTGCCGTTGCCGCCGATTCGGCTTCTCCACGCGCTTTCGTGACTGCCAACTGCACCGCCTCACGACGCGCCGCATCCGTGTTCGACGCATACAGCCCGACGGAGCCGATGTTCGTCGCGCCGGCGCCGAGCGCCGCATCGATCACCTTGCCGATGTTCTCAATGCTTCGGACTTCGACCTGGATCGTGCTGGTGGCGCGATAGCCGGTAACACGTGGCGGCTTGCCCCGGTCCGGCTCGGCGTACTCGGGATTCACATGGTATCCGGACGTGCGTATCTGGGGCGCCGCCACCCCTTGTGCTTTCACCGCGACGATCACGCGTTCCTGCTTGTCGCGGTTTTCGGAGCCTGCGCTCGCTGCGGACTCGGCGCGCGAGTCGACGGTTACTTGCACGATCGCGCGGTCCGGCGTCACACGCACCTCACCAATGGCTGTGGCTGCGATGTAGGGCGGTGGCGCTGGTGGCAACTGTGTCGCTTGTGCGCTTGAATGCGCGGACACTGTCAGACCGGCGATTGCCGGGAAAGCACGAATGAACCTGCGCATGGCGGACCTCCGTCCAGATGTCATGGGGACGCTACCGATGCCAAACACTCGCACACATGAGCGCGAAACGGACGAATCGGCGCGTGGCCGGCGATGCTGCTCGGCGCCTTCGTCGACGATGGCAATCAGTACACGATCCCGAAATCCGATTGACTGCAGCGGCTGCTCGTTCTCACGGATGCCAAGTCGCTGAAGACGCGAACCTTCTTCGCGGACTGAGTGTCTAAGGGTAGAGACTCACCCCAGCCGCGCATGGCCATTCTCAAAGGCACGCTAGATCTCCTCGTCCTCAAAACGCTCTCCTGGGGGCCGATGCACGCCTTCGAGATCACTTCCTGGCTGGAGGAACGCTCCGACGGCCGCCTCGAAGTGGACGATAGCGCCTTGATCCAAGCCGTCCATCGAATGGAGGCCCGCGGGCTCCTCACCGCCGAGTGGGGCGTGACCGAGAACGACCGGCGCGCGCGATACTATCGAATCACCGCTGCGGGAAAAGCTCACTTGCGGGCAGAGGGCGCTGAGCTTGCGCGCGACGTCGCAGCCATCGGTTCCGTGCTCGCGTTAGGACGCAAGTGATCGTCGGTCACGTTCGGCGTGGCATCCGGCGCCTGTTCCGCCTCGGCGTGCACCACCCGCGCTTCGCGCGCGCCGACGCCGAGGATGAGCTGCGTGCGTTCGTCGCGGCCCGCGTCGAAACGTTGATGGCCGCGGGGCTGACGCCGGCGCAGGCGCACGCAGAAGCGCTCCGCCGGCTGGGCGGCAGCTGGGAGCAGGCACTCGAGGACGTGGTTCGATCCGCTGAACTTCGGGAGAGAGAAATGAGCCTCCGCGACTACATCGACGACCTGAGGGACGACCTCACCTTTGCTCTGCGTTCGTTGCGTCGTGAGAAGCTCGTCGCCACCTTCATCGTGCTCACGCTGGCGTTAGGCATCGGAGCGAACGCGGCGATGTACAGCGTGATCGAGCGATTACTGATCCGCGGACCAGAACATATCGCGGACGCCGATCGCGTCATGCGCTTCTTCCGCACAGAAAGACGCATCCCGGAGGGTGACCTAACGACTCACTCATTCGGCTGGGTGTCTTATGATCTGTTTCGCCGCGATACGAGCTCGTTCGCCGCCGTGGCTGCCTACATGGTCTACTCGCGGGGCTTCACCTTTGGCGAACGCGCCGACGCCGTTCTCGTTCCATATGGTGCTGCAACCTGGGATCTGTTTCCACTCCTCGGTGTGCGCCCTGCCCTTGGTCGCTTCTTTACTGCACAGGAAGACTCACCCGCTGCACCTCAGCGTGTGGTGGTGCTCGGCTATGGTCTCTGGCAGCGCGCGTTCGGCGGCGATTCCGGAGTGATTGGGACGAGTGCGAACTTTGGCGCAACCTCGTACACAATCGTGGGGGTCGCTCCTCGAGGATTCACCGGCCCGCAGTTTGGACCGGTGGACGCCTGGATACCGCTCGCGTATCAGTCGCGCAACGTCACCGACAATTGGCCGACATCGTGGAACGCGCAGTGGCTGCGCGTGCTCGCCAGGCTCAAGCCAGGCGTCTCGCCGGAGCAGGTGGCAACCGCCGCCACGACCGCGTACCGCAGCGCGTACACGGGCTCCGATCGGTCGGAAGCTGCATCACGGATCTTCGTTGCGCCTCTCAACTCGGATTCCCGTGGGCGCGAGACGTCAGAAGCGGCGATCTCGCGCTGGCTCATTGGTGTCACGCTCGTCGTCCTGCTCATCGCATGCTCGAATGTCGCGAACCTCTTGCTGGCGCGCGCCGTTAGGCGCCGCCGCGAGGTCGCGGTGCGCATCGCGCTTGGCGCCGGGCGCGGCCGGTTGCTGCGCCTCCTTCTCACCGAGAGTACGTCGCTAGCCGTCGCGGGCGGCATTGCCGGCCTCGCAGTGGCGTGGGGTGCTGCACAGCTCATGCGCAACGTACTGCTCCCTGGACTCGAATGGCCGTCCGCTCCGGTGAACATGCGGATACTCGGATTGTCGCTCGTCAGCGCATGTGCTGTCGGCCTACTCATCGGAATGGTGCCCGCGCTCCGCGCCAGCCGGCCGGACCTGAGTGCGTCGCTCAAGGCTGGTGTGCGCGAGGGTGGCGGGCAGTCGTCGCGGCTGCGCAGCGCGCTCACCGTCGTACAGGCTGCGTTGTCTATCGTACTCCTCGTGGGCGCGGGGCTTTTCGTGCGATCGCTCAGTCGCATTCACGCGATCGATCTGGGGATCGAGCCCGAGCGCATCGTCGTCGTGCAAGTGCGATATCCGACGTCGGACGATGCGGCCGGCGAGAGCGCGCGCCGCACGCAGGTGCTGCAAGACGCAATGCTTCGCGCGCGATCGCTGCCTTCTGTGGAGCACTCGACCCTAACGATCGGTCTGCCATTTCAAAGCTCATTCGGACAGTATGTCCGCGTTGCCGGGTTGGACTCACTTCCACGGCTCGAAGGGGGAGGAACGTCCATAAGCGCGGTGGCGGATGGCTATTTCAGCACCGTCGGCACGCGTCTACTCGAGGGTCGCAGCTTTACACGCGACGATCGGGATGGCAGTGAGCCAATCGCAATCGTCAATCGCACAATGGCGAGAACTTTGTGGCCGGGGCGGTCGCCCCTGGGTGAATGCATCTACTGGAGCGAGTACCAGGACAGCCTAACGACGTGCTCGCGCATCGT
>DATBKN010000124.1:0-4782 GCA_036555845.1 Gemmatimonadaceae bacterium
TGTTCACCTGGCGACGATCGCTGCAGGGCGGCGTGCTCGCATTCGCCGCGCTGAGTCTGGCGACGATGGCATTCATGACCTCTCGCGCGTTAGGCATCGGCCCTGGCGCTACCCTACTGAGTGCCGGTGTCTTGACGCCGCGTGACCGCATCGTGATCGCCGACTTCGACAACCGCACCAGCGATACAACACTCGCCCCCACGGTCACTCAGCTGTTGCGCATCGACCTTGCGCAGTCTCCATCGATCTCGGTGATGGAGCCAAGCCAGGTCTCCCAGGTGCTGGAGCGGATGCAGCGCGATCGCACGACCCCCATCACTCCGGACCTCGCACAGGAGATCGCCATACGTGAAGGCAGCAAAGCATACCTCACAGGTGAAATCCTCCCGGCGGGCTCGGGCTTCGTCATCGCGGTACGACTCGTCAGTCCGGCTAATGGGGACGCCCTTCTCACGCTGCGCCAGAGCGCGTCGTCGCCGGACAACCTCATCGGCGCGGTCGACAGGCTCTCGTCCAAATTGCGTGAGGAGATTGGCGAATCGCTCCGCTCCGTCCGCGCCGATCCGCCGCTCGAGCAGGTGACGACATCGTCGCTGAGCGCGCTTCGTCTCTACGCGGAAGCCGCACAAGCCGCCGATCGCACGGGGTACGATCGAGCAATCACGCTGCTGGAGCAGGCCGTTGAGCAGGACTCGGGCTTCGCCATGGCCTGGCGCCGGCTCGGCATGTATTTGCGAAACTCCGGCCCGCTGAATCTTGCCAAGGGCGATTCGGCGCTGCGCCGTGCGTGGGTGCTGCGCGATCGCCTGACGGAACGGGAGCGGCTGTTTGTCGAGGCGGGAGTCGCCTACCTGGATGGGGATCATGAGCGCGCCATTGCTGCGTACACGTCAATTCTCAAGACGCAGCCTAACGAGCCCACGGCGCTCAACAACCTCGGCGTCGAGTACGACGAGCTTGGGCGCAGTGCCGAGGCGCTGGAGCAATTCAAGAAGACCATTGCAGCTGGCGGCGCACCGGCGCTGGTGTACGGCAACGCGATCGAGGAGGCCTCGGGCAGCCTCGGGCGCACTGCGGAAGCGGACAGCTTGCTGGCGGTGTACCGCCGTGACCTACCTGGTGCAAGTGAGCTGCCTGCCTTTGCGCTGGGAGTCGCGAAAGACGAACAGGACTTCCGTGCTGTTGACAGCATTGCGCAGGGAATGGTCCGCGGGTCTCCCGCGCAACGGGTCGTTGGGCACTTGGCGCTCGCCATGACGGCTGCGCTTCAGGGCCGAATGCACGATGCGTCGCGCGAACACCGAAACGCGCTCCGTGTCCAGACACGCGCACAAACGGGCGCAAGCGAATCGGCGATGCTCGCAGAGGTTGCAGACATCGAGCGCAATGCAGACTACACGAGCGATCCGAAGGCTCTGGCGCGGCGTTTGGAACGCCTGTGGGAAACGAATCGCGCGATTACCGCGCAGCGTCGCCCAATCCAACGGCGGCATCGCGACTTTGCGGCGCTGTTCGCGCGACTTGGCGACGTCGCGCGAGCACGGCAGCTCATCGATGAACACCTGCGAGTGGTGACCGAGCGCGAATACCCGACGATTGGAGCGCGGATTCGTGGTTTCACGTCCGTGGCGACCGTTCTTACGGCTGAAGGAAAGCCGACCGAAGCTGTGGCGCGTATTCGCGAGGCTTGCAGCGCGATGAGCGGTGCTTTTGTGGTGTGCGATAGCTTGGCGTTCCTGGAAGTCGCGGAAGCGTACGATCGCGCCGGCCAGGCCGACTCGGCCATCGCGGCCTATCGGCGCTTTGTCGAGCTGCGGGCGCGGCGCTGGTTCGCGCCGACGACAGTGCTTGACATCGTAACACCACGAATCGCCCCGACGTGGCGCAGGCTCGGAGAGCTATTGGAGTCGAAGGGTGAGAAGAAGAGTGCGATCGAAGCGTACGAGCGCTTCCTGGATTACTGGCGCAACGCGGACCCCGAACTGCAGCCGACCGTGCGCGCGGTGCGCGAACGAACGAACCGCCTGAGACGCGCGATCGGTTAGGGGCGCGTTGCGCTCCCGGGCTCGGTAGCCACGCGCCTAACGAGTTCGCGTGGCTACGCGGAACCAGGAAGCAGGTCCCTAGCTTGCGGGCTTGATCTTTGTCGTCACCCAGGTGACGAGGTCAAGGAAATTCTGTGCTTGCACGTTGGCCGGTATGGCACAGTGACCGTACGCTGGATACAGGCGCTGCAGTAGGTACTGATTCGTGCCGGCGGTTGTTACAGCCTGAAGCAGCGCGGTCTCATGGAACGCCGGGACACCGGGATCCCACGTGTTGTGCAGTGTGAGCACCGGAATCTGGAGATTGCCGTTCGGCGTGAAGTAGTGCTGCATGAAGTTCATGGATGCCGGATCCATGCTGTAACGTTTCACCGCTGCATTAAGAAAATTCACCAGCGGCTGCAGCACAGCCGGGGGCAGGAACGGAGTCGCCCCTAACGAATAGGTCGTCGTGCTGTTATCGAATGTCGAGTGACCGTGCGTCAAGTCCAGCAGGTTGTTGGCGAAACGCATTTGATACTGCAGGCCTCCGTACAGCGAGCCGACCAACGTCTGGAAAGCCGTTGAACTCGGATCCAGCGGATTTCCCATGGGCACATACGGCAGCGGCGTCTGCGTTAGGCTCGCGATGGTGAACAGCGCGAGAGGGTTCGACTGCACCGCCGCGATCACCTGCGGTAGCGTGATAACCGGCGTGCCAGGCGGCACGCTGATCACGTCCCCTGGGATTGTCCCTGGGAAGAAGGCGTCGAACAGCGCCCGCATGTGGGCGGCGTACTGAGTTTCGAGCAGCGTGCCACCCACGAGGCCGCACATGAGCAGCGCGCCGTCGTACTGCTTGCCATACGTCTGCACGAGGTCGAGCGCTACGCCGCTACCTAACGAGTGAGCCAAGAGGAAGCTGCGCTTCGGCTGTCCCTTCAACTCGCCGGCGAGGATGCCTCGCAGCTGATGCACCCGCTGTGCGCCGTCCTTCATCGCGATGCCATTGTCCGACCAGCTCGAATAGGCGATCGCGAAACCCTGCGCGCCGAGCAAGTCGCGCACGGCGAAGAAGCCATTTTGGTCACGCAGGTCCACGGGTGAGTCGACGTCGCGCACGCCGTGCGAGTAAAAGATGGCGTCGCCGTTCCACGACGTCGGTATGTACAAGGCATAGAGCGCTCCCGGGCCGATCTCGCCTTCGACGATGCGCGCGAATGGCCCGGTTGCCGGGAGCGTAACGGTCTGTTTGCCTAACGTCGCTGACATGTTCGATATTGGCGCGACGCCGGTCGAATCTGTGCAGGCAAGCGCGACGATCACGGCCGCGCTTGCGAGCGACTGGTGACGTATTCGCATATGACTCCCCTCCCATTACTGGCAATCGGCCGGCGGGCGCCGCCGACACTTGGTCAAGACCGTAGCTCGCCGTACCGCGTTTGCTGTAGGACATGTGCCATCTCTTCCGTCAGGCAATGGCTGACGGCGCACTCGCCCGAGGCGTTGTCGTATAGATATGCTGAAAATTCAACGAATCGATGATATGCGAAAACTGCTCGGAGCAACGGCTGCGCTGTGGCTCGCGGGGACCGTCGCGGCGGCGCAAGTCCCGGACCGACCCGTCCTGCGGCCGGTGCGCTATGACATCGTCGTTAGGCTCGACCTTGCGGACGAGGTGATCGACGCCAGCGCGCGGATTCGCCTGCGCAACGAGTCGGCGCGGCCGCTCTCGGAAGCATCGTTCCTTCTCTACCGGCTGCTGAACGTGCAGCGCGTGCTGGGCCCGAACGGCAAGCCACTCTCGTTCGATCAAAAGGTGGTGGCCGTTGAGGACTTCAGCAAACAACAGGTCAACCATGTGCGAGTCCCGCTCGCGCCGGCGCTCCCTGCGGGGAAGGAGACGACGATCGAGCTGCGCTATGGCGGCCATCTGCTCGGTTACTCGGAGACGGGCATGCTGTACGTGCAGGACCGCATCGACTCGGCGTACACGTTGTTGCGTGAGGATGCATACGCGTATCCTATTCCTGCGTATCCCTCGTTAGGCTCGCGCCGCCGAGCCGGCCTGCCGACGTTCGAGTACACAGCCCGGGTAACCGTTCCGAGCACGTACAGCGTCGCAAACGGGGGTGAGCTCGTTGCGCGCACGCTCGATGGGGCGATGGCGACCTTTGTCTATCGCAGCGCGATGCCATCTTGGCGGATGGACTTCGCTGTGGCGCCCTTCCAGACAATCGCGGCCGGCAATTTGACTGTGTTCCACCTGCCCGAAGATTCGTTAGGTGCGCGCCGGATCTTTTCGGCGATGCAGCGCACGCTCGCGCTCTACACGCGTTGGTTCGGCCCGCTCGCAGGCGCTCGCCCATTCGCCGTGATCGAAATACCGGACGGCTGGGGCTCGCAAGCGGACGTCACGAGCTTGCTGCAAGCCGCGGCGGCGTTCCGCGACCCCAAGCGCGAATACGAGCTGTATCACGAGATCTCGCACTTGTGGAACCCGCCAAGTACGGACAAGCCCTCTCCGCGCTGGAATGAAGGTCTGGCCAGTTTTCTCGAGGACCTAACGACTGACACGCTCACTGGCCGGGCCAGCATGGACTCGAGCGCGATGCGCCTCGCGCGCTGGCTCGCGGAACGTGTACGCACAGACTCGAGTTTGCGAATCGTAGCGCCCGTGGATTTCGGCAAGCGAGACATGACCGGCTACTCGTATTCGGTCGGCAACCTGATGTTCTTTGGTCTCTACAGGCTCGTC
>DATBKN010000125.1:0-7049 GCA_036555845.1 Gemmatimonadaceae bacterium
TCGCCCCGAAGCCTCGTTAGGTCCAGCGCTGCAGCGACGTTGTGGCCAGGCCGCTGCGACGCGGGTGTGTCCCCTGTAAACGGCCGCTCGCCGGCCAGCATCTCGTACGCCATCACGCCGACAGCGTAGATGTCCACGCGATAGTCGACGGCCGCGGTCGCCGTCGCCTGCTCCGGCGCCATGTACGGCGCCGTGCCCAACACACGACCCGCCGTCGTTAGGACGTCCGACTCGGCTGCCGCCGTCATTGCACGCGCCACGCCGAAGTCCGTCACCATCGCATGACGGCCAGAGAGCAGCACGTTGTCGGGTTTGATGTCGCGATGCACGATCCCCTGGTCGTGCGCGTAGGCCAGTGCGTCGCAGACGTCGCTCAAGATCGCGATCGCGTCGTCGATCGGCAGCTTGGTGTCGCGCCGGAGACGCTCGCGCAGCGACTGTTCCTCCTGATAGGGCATTACGTAGTACAATACGCCGTTCACTTCGCCGGAATCGAACAGCGGGACGATGTGCGGATGCTTGAGTTTGGCCGCGATCGCGATCTCGCGTAGAAAACGGGCACGGCCTAACGTGGCGACGAGCGAAGGCCGCACGATTTTCACGGCGACGTCGCGCTCGTGCTTAATGTCCGTCGCCAGGAACACAATGGCCATTCCGCCACGCCCCAACTCGCGCACGATGCGATAGCGCTCGGCGACAACATCGGGAAGCCGGACCGTTTCATCGTCCAGCAGCGAGGCGAATCGTTGCGCGATAGGCCCATCCAGCAGCGGGTACTGCTTCTCGCACTCGTCGACGATGCGCTGCAGCTCTGCATGCCGGCGTTCATCGCCGCCGCTCAGCTGAGCGATCAGCGCCGAGCGCTGCTCCCGCGGTGCATCCAGCACGCGATCGACGAGCGCTTCCCACTCCTTCCACTCGTTAGGGGAGAAGTTGCCAGGCACGCGGCGTCACTCCAGAGCGCGCCGCAACAACATGCGCGCCTTCGCCCAGTCGCGCTGCACTGTGCGCACTGTGACGTCCAAGGCTTCGGCAATTTCCTCTTCGTTCAGTCCACCGAAAAAGCGGCACTCCACAACGCGCGCCAGCCGCGGTTGCAGTTGCGCCAGCTGATTCAGTGCCGCGTGCAACTGCAGCAACGCCTCGGGCTGATCATCAACGGCGATTGCTTCCTCGTCCAGCGTGATGCGTCGCTGATCGCCGCCGCGCTTGAGCGCCGCGCGTGCCTTGGCACGGTCAACGAGCACGTGCCGCATTGCGATCGACGCGACGGCGAGGAAGTGCGCTCGATCGTGCAGGCGCGCGCGTGACTGATCTACAAGCTTGAGATAGGCTTCGTGGACGAGCGCCGTTGTTTGTAGCGTGCCGCCACGGCCGACAGCAGCCAGCTGCCGGTGTGCGATGATGCGTAGCTCGTGATACAGCAGCGGCACGAGTCGGTCGACTGACTCATGCGTTCCACTACGTAACTCCGTGAGGAAATCCGTCTCACTCATCGCATCGCTCATCTATCAGCGTTGCGTAGTCCCGGCGCGCGCAACGTCTGTAACGAGGGCGATCGCCATCCCGTCGTGCCCCTTGGCCCCGACGGTCTGAAACACCGTCGCGATGACCCGAGACTCCGCCGCCAACACCTCGTTGAAATACCGCACGCCCTGTACAAGTGAATCCTGCGTATCGGCATCGAGCACTTTGCCGTCGCGGATGACGTTGTCCGCGACGATCAGCGTGCCCCGACGAGAGAGCTGCAGCGACCAATCGAGATAATCGACGTAACCTTGCTTGTCGGCATCGATGAAGATGAAATCGAACGGCGCGCCGCCCTCAGCAGCGATTTGTGGCAGCGTATCCAGCGCTCGACCTACACGGACTTCCACGCGATCGGCGAGCCCCGCGCGCGCGATGTTGCCGCGCGCGAGCTCGGCGTGTTTCGGATCGTACTCCAGCGTGATCAAGCGTCCCTCGTTAGGCAGCGCCCGCGCCAGCCAGATGGTGCTGTAGCCGCCCAGCGTGCCGATCTCCAGAATGCGTTTGGCGCCGATCGCTCGCGCCAGCAGGCAAAGCAGTTTCCCTTCGTGCGGCGCGACGGCGATGGCGGGGAGCCCCGCCTCCGCGCTCGCGTCGAGGGCAGCGCCGAGCGCCGCATCGTCGCCGACGAAAAGGTCAGCGATGTATCGGTCGACGGACGACCAAAGCTCCTGCGTCATGCCTGCGCCTCAGAATGGCGAAAGAATCCGGGACTATCATGCATCGTCCTGCCGTTGACGTTAGGCAGGGCGCCGCGGGACGTTCAGTGTGGCCTTCTCGCACTACGAGTTAACGGGTCGGCTTCGGCGCTGACCAGTAGCGCCCGTGTGTGACAATTGTCACATTTGCGGCCCTGCCTTTGCAGTCCTCCCCGCCGCTTCATGTCGCACCCTTCCCCCTCGCCGTCAATTGCGCCGCTATCGGCGCACGATCGCGAGCGCGTCGCCGAGATCCTGGTGCATCTGGCCGACGCCCCTAGCAAGGCCGAGCGCGAGCGTCTGATGGGCGCTCTGGCCGCGGAGAGCGACGAGGTGCGGCGCGAGGTCGAGTCGCTCGTGACGTCGCTGGAGGGGGCGGACACGCGCTTCGAGAAGCCGGCCTGGCACTGGGACGGGGGCGAGGGAGGCCCGCTGGGCCCCGAGTTGGGGGCCATGGACCGGATCGGCCGCTACGTCCTGCTGCGTCAGATCGGGCGCGGAGGCATGGGCGCCGTTTACGAAGCCGCTCGAGCCGATGAGGCGTACGAGGGGCGCGTCGCGATCAAGACTGTGGCGCGCGCGCTTCCGAGCGAGTCCGTGATGCGGCGCTTCCGCCAGGAGCGGCAGATCCTGGCGGGCCTGCAGCACCCGAACATCGCGGCGTTGCACGACGGCGGGACGACGGAAGGCGGCGTCGCCTACCTCGTGATGGAGTACGTCGAGGGACAGCCGATCGACGCGTACTGTGCCGGCAGGCGCCTAACGATCCGTCAGCGGCTCGTCCTCGCACTGCAGATCTGTGGCGCGCTGCAGCACGCGCACGGACGCCTGGTCGTGCACCGCGACCTCAAGCCGGGGAACATCCTGGTCACGCCGGACGGCGTCGTGAAGCTGCTGGATTTCGGCATCGCGAAGTTGTTAGGCGCGGCCGACGCCGAAGGGGCAGCGACGTCGAACGTGCCGCTGACGCAGGGCCACGAACGCGTCCTCACACCGGAATACGCCAGTCCAGAGCAGTTGCGCGGCGGAGTCGTATCGACGGCCTCCGACATCTACTCGCTCGGCATGGTGCTGTACGAGCTGCTCACGGGGAAGCGGCCATTTCACCTGCATAACAAGACGTATGCAGAGATCGAGCGGACGATCACGGAAGTGCCACCAGTGCCGCCCAGCCGCGCCGCGGACGAGAGTATGGTGCCGGCGACGCACAGCCGCTCCATCGCGGCGCTGCGGCGCTCGCTGCGCGGCGATCTCGACGCCATGCTCCTCACGGCGCTGCGCAAGGAGCCGGAACGGCGCTATGCGTCGGTGGAGCAGTTGGCTCAGGACATTCACCGCTACCTCGACGGCTGGCCGATCCAGGCGCAGCGAGACTCCTGGGCCTATCGCGCGAAAAAATTCGTTAGGCGACATCGCTGGGAGACGGCGGCGACCCTCCTGCTGGCGCTCTCCGTCGTCGCCGGCAGCGTAACGACGTATCGCGAGGCGCGCCGCGCCGACGCGCGCTATCGCGAGGGGAGACGCCTGGCGAACGCGCTGATCTTCGATGTGCACGACGCGATCGTCGATCTGCCCGGCGCTACGCCGGTGCGTGAGAATCTGATCAAGCTGGCCCTGGAATTTCTCGACAAGTCAGCGCGTGACGTGGGACACGATCCGTCGCTCGACAACGAGCTCGCGCTCGCCTATCAGCGCGTCGGCGACGTCCAGGGGAACCCGACGAACGCAAACCTCGGCGACATGCGCGGAGCGCGCGCGTCGTACGAGAAAGCTGTCACGATTGCGCTCGGCAGCGTAGTGGCGGCGCCAAGCGATCTGGGACCTCGCCGGACGTTAGCGCTGGCGTACGAACGGCTGGCGGATGTCACCGCGCCGTTAGGCGATCCCCAGGGCGCCGTGGCGTATCAGCGGCAGGCGCTGGCGACGTATCGCGCGATCGACAGTCTGTCGCCTGACCCGGTCGCGCGGCACCAGCTCGCGGTGAGTCGCGTCAAGCTGGGGGATCTGCTGGGGCATCCGTCGTTCGCGAACCTTGGCGACACGGCCGGCACGATGCTGCAGTATCAGGAGGCCCTGCGGCTGCTGGAGGATATCGCACCCGAGGCACACGATGCCCACGAGAACCGCCGCTATCGCGCGCTCCTGTTCGAACGCATCGGGCGTCTGCAGGACCAGGCGGGAGACGGACGCGCCGCTGGCACGTTAGGCAAGTCGCTCGCCCTGCGCGAGGAATTGGCGCTGGAGCGGCCGGCCAGCGTGAACGCGCGGCGCGACGTGGCGATCACGCATTTCCTCCTGTGCGCGCTGCACCTGCGCGGCGGGAATACCGACGCCGCGCTCGCCTCGTGCAATCGCTCGTATTCGCTGCGCGCCGCGCTGTACAACGCGGATCCGAAGAACTCACAGCTTGTACGCGGGATGGCGCTCATCAATCGCCGTCTGGGAGACGTCTATGTTGCGCGAGCGGACCAGGCGGCTGCACAGCGGCACTTCACGACATCGATCGCCTTTTATGACACGCTGGCGTCGCGCGGCGCGGCGAGTCGCGCCGACAGCAACGATGCGCGCGCGGCGCTCGACGCCCTACGCAACGCGGCGGTCACGCGCAAACCGTAGCGCCTTCAGGTCAAGATCAAAAGCAAGAGCCATTCGGATAACGCGGACATGCGGATTGGACTGAGCGAGGCGCTGAAGTCAGAGAAAGTTCAACGCATCCGCGACTGCAGTTTACGCCGTAGCTTTTGATCTTAAATAAGAAGACAACGCCCTTGTTGTTGTGCGACAGAGCCTACGAACGTGGCTTTGACTGACGGAAGAATTCGTTCTCTCCGTCCTTCCGCTTGATCCGAACAGCTCTTTTCTTGCTCTTGACGTTCTTTGGAAAATCGCAGCTAGTATTTGAGCCCGCCGGCCTCTGCGAACTCCTTCATCTTCTGCTTCTGCTCCTCGGACATATCTTCCGGCACCTGGATCGTCGCTTCGACGATGAGATCGCCTTTCTTGCCGTCCTTTTCGACGCCCTGACCACGCACGCGAAATCGCTTCCCGGCGCTCGTGCCAGCCGGAATCTTGATCGAGACGCGCTTGCCGCCTAACGTCTTGATGCTCACGGTACTGCCTAACGTGGCCTGCGCGATGTTCAGCGGCACCTTGGCGATGAGGTCCAGACCTTCGCGAGCGAAGAAGCGATCCGGCTGCACCTGAAAGGTGATCAGCAGGTCGCCTGGCGGGCCGCCGTGACGACCGCCGCCGCCCTGCCCCTTCAGGCGAATCTTCGTTCCCGTATCGGTTCCCGGCGGCACCGTGATGACCACCTTCTTTCGCGTGCGAACTTCGCCGGCGCCGTTACACGTGGGACAGCGCTCGCTAGGCACCTGACCGCGACCCAAACACATCGGGCACGGGCGGTTCACCGCGAATCCACCCTGGCCAAAGGAAATCACGCCGCGGCCGTTGCACTCGGGGCATTGCTTCATCGTCGCGCCTGGCGCGGCACCAGAGCCGCCACACTTGGGGCAGTCTTCGCTCACCTCGAGCTCGATCGGAACCTTGCCGCCGGATACGGCCGTGCGAAACGGGATCTCGAGCGTCGCCTCGACGGTCTGGCCCTGTACATCGGCCTGCGCACGCTGCTCGCGCGAGCTGGAGAAGATGGAGCCGAAAAGATCCCCCAAGCCCCCCAGGCCGCCGATATCGAAATCCTGAAAGCGAAAGCCTGCGCCACCCTGCTCCGGGCCTCCTGCAGCGCCCGGCCGCCCGCCGCTCGGTCGCGGACGTGGACCGCCGCCCGACGAGAAGCCGCCGAAAGCGCCGAGCCGGCGCATCTCGTCGTACTGCTTTCGCTTTTCGGGATCGCCAATGACGTTGTACGCTTCGGAGATCTCCTTGAAGCGATCGCTCGCCTTCGGATCGTTAGGGTTCGCGTCCGGATGGTGGCGCTTGGCCAGCCGACGATACTGCTTCTTGATTTCTTCCTGCTTGGCGTTGGCCGACACGCCAAGGACAGCGTAGTAATCCTTGGTCTGGGCCATTTACTCGTTAGGTGGGCCGCCGTCGCGCCACTGCTTCACCACCACCCGCGCCGGCCGCAGCAGGCGGCCATTGAACAGATAGCCGCGCTGGAAGACTCGGCTCACCATGTGATCGTCTTCGCGTGAGAGCGCCGATTCGGTCTGCACCGCCTCGTGCACAGCAGGATCGAATGGATGATCGGCTGGATCGATGATCTCGAGGCCGTGACCGGCCAGAGACTTGAGCAGCTTGCGTTCGACCAGCTCCGCACCGTCAACGACCGTCTTGGATTCTGTCGTCGTTGGGTCGAGGTGCGCGAACCGAGAGAGGTCGTCCAGCGCGTCCAGAAGCCCGAGCACCAGATCTCCCTGTGCTCGCGCGCGGGCTTCCTCGCGCTCGCGCGTTGCGCGCTTGCGGAAGTTTTCGTACTCGGCGGCGAGTCGCAGATACTTGTCGCGCTGCTCATCGAGCTCGCGGGAGGCTTTCGCGGTCACGCCCGCTTCCGCCATTGGCGTGTCGACTGCGTCCGCGTTGGCCTCGTCCGGCGAGGGTGTCGCTTGGTCAGGTGTATATGGGTCTTTCATTGGATTTGCGCTGATGGAATTTCAAATGCATCAGGGCCAGGGTGCAACGTGTGTGCCCCCTCCTGACTGTCTGAACGGCAGCTTTGGGCCCCTTCCAACCGACGCAAGGGCAATGTCTTGTCGAACTTGGAACGGGCTAGACCAATGTTCGGCGCAGCAGGTCGAGGACGCTCTGGGTCGCGCGATAGCGGATTTCGGACCGATCGCCGATGAGACGTCCGCCGTACGT
>DATBKN010000126.1:0-2300 GCA_036555845.1 Gemmatimonadaceae bacterium
GCGGCGCTGACATGGGCGCATGCGCCATGCTGCCGCGCATCATCGGCCACGGACGCGCGAGTGAATTGCTGTACACCGGTCGTTTCATGGCCGCCGATGAAGCAGAGCGGTGGGGCTTCTACAATAAGGTTGTGAACCCAGGCGATTTGATGTCCGAAGCCACGGCGCTGGCGCGTTCGCTCGCCGATGGGCCGACCTTCGCTCACGCGGTCACCAAGTCGTGCCTCCATGGCGAGTGGAGCATGTCGATCGACGACGCGCTGGACCATGAGGCGCAGGCGCAAGCGTTGTGCATGGAGACGAAGGATTTCGCGCGCGCGTACAAAGCCTTCGCGACAAAAGGAACTCCCACGTTCGAGGGGAACTGAGCGCGATGGCGACGGTCGATCGTTCCTTTCTCAGCTGGCCATTCTTCGAGGATCGACATCGCAGTCTTGCGGAAGAGATCGATCGCGTCGGTCATGCTGAGGCGTCGTCGTGGAACGAGTTCGACGAAGATGACCAGTCGGCCGTTGACGCCACGAGCCGCCGGATCGTGCAGCGGCTTGGTGAGCTCGGCGTCCTGCGGCACGCGTGTGCTGGGACCGACGGAGCCGGGAGCGCGAAGTTGGACGTCCGCTCGTTATGCATCGTGCGGGAGACCCTCGCCCGCCACGTCGCGCTCGCCGACTTTGCGTTCGCGATGCAAGGACTCGGCAGTGGGCCGATTTCCCTGTTCGGGAGCGCCGAGCAGAAGGCGCGCTATCTCCCGAATGTCTCGCAAGGCAAGGCGATCGCCGCATTCGCGCTGTCGGAGCCGAATGCCGGCAGCGACGTCACCGCGATGCAAACAGTCGCTCGCAAAGACGCCGCGCATTATGTGCTCGACGGCGAGAAAACATGGATATCGAATGGCGGCATCGCCGACTTCTACGTTGTCTTTGCGCGGACGCCTGACGACGGCGAACGCGCATTCGGCGCGTTTGTGGTCGACGCGGGGACTGCCGGATTGAGCATCGTGGAACGCCTGCGTGCGATAGCGCCGCATCCGTTGGGGCGACTCGAGTTTCGCGGCTGCCGTGTTCCGGCATCGGCGCGCGTCGGCGAACCGGGGAAAGGGCTGCGCGTCGCGTTAGGTACGCTCGACGTCTTTCGTTCCACGGTCGGCGCCGCCGCGCTCGGTTTCGCGCGCCGCGCGCTGCAGGAGGCTGTACAACACGCGAAGGCACGGAAGCTCTTCGATCAACCGCTCTCCCAGTTCCAGCTGACGCAGGCGCGTCTGGCCGAGATGGCGCTTGATATAGATGCGAGCGCCCTGCTGGTTTACCGCGCGGCGTGGGTGCGTGACACGATCGCCGATCGCGTGACGCGTGAGGCGGCGATGGCCAAGCTGTATGCGACTGAAGCCGCGCAGCGCACGATCGACGGCGCCGTGCAGCTGTTAGGTGCGTTGGGCGTGCAGTATGGGAACGCCGTGGAGCGGCTGTATCGCGAAATCCGCTCGCTGCGGATCTACGAAGGGACGAGCGAGGTGCAGCGGCTCGTCATCGCACGTGAGCTGCTGGCCGACGAAAAGGAGCCGGTGCGTGCCTAACGAAACGCGAACGGCGCCGTGGGCGCCGGGCGACCCCCGCAGTGCGCATCGCGACGCCTTTGGGCGCGAGTCGTTGCCGCCACGCGAATTGTGGCCGCGACTCGATTTCACAGGCATTCCCGAGCTGCGCTATCCCAACCGAGTGAACTGCGCAGTGGAGCTGCTGGATCGCATCGTCGCGCGCGGCGACGGAGATCGCGTCGTTATCCACTACCCTGGCGGCCGCTGGACGTACCGCGATCTGCTGAGCACGGCGAATCGCGTCGCGCACGTGCTCGTCGACGATCTTGGGGTCGTCCCGGGCAATCGCGTGCTGCTGCGCGGCCCGAACAACCCGATGATGGCGGCCTGCTGGTTCGCGGTCATGAAGGCGGGCGGGGTCTGCGTGGCGACCATGCCTCTGCTGCGCGCCAGAGAGCTCGGCGACATCATCGAAAAGGCGCAGGTGTCGCATGCCTTGTGCGACAAGCGCCTGGATGCCGAGCTCAAGGCGGCGCAGGAGAAATGCAGTTCGCTGAAGGTCGTGAAGTACTGGTATGACGAAGCGCCCGATTCGCTCGACGCGCTCTCGCTGCGCCAGCCTCTGACTTTCGGCAACGTGCCGACCGCGGCCGAGGACGCGGCGCTCATCGCCTTCACCTCTGGCACCACCGGCAAGCCCAAGGGCACGGTGCATTTCCACCGCGACGTCATCGCGATGTGCGACTGCTTCCCGCGCTCGTGCCTG
>DATBKN010000127.1:0-8442 GCA_036555845.1 Gemmatimonadaceae bacterium
GTCGCACCATGCCCTTCGCCACGTGTGGCGTACCGTCCGTCGACGGAATCACGCAGAGGATCGCGTAATTCCCGGGTGTCAGCTCGATCAAGGTTTCCGTGGTCGATCCGGGCATTGTTGCATTCGGTCCGCCTAACAAGGTGACCCAATTGGGGACCTTTTCGGCGCTGACACTCTGCAGCAACTCCCCAACGACGTGCCCACTATCGAGGCGCACAACGACCAAGTGGTGCGGTTCGACCCCGTGGTTCATGAGGTTCACGCGGGTGAACCCGGCCGGTAGCGTGTCTGGTGCGTCGAAGGTGAACTCCTGGGCCATGATCGTCGCCCAATTCTGCGCGGGCGCGGTGGCGCTGGAGGAATCGGCGGCCTTCTTCTCCCCGCTGCCGCACGCGAGCAGCGCGAGCGCTGAAAGCAATACGAGTCGTCGCACGTGCGATCCGAGTCTGGAGTGAGGTCAATACGCGAGCCGGTAACCGACAACGTACTTAATCCTTACAAACAGCGTGATTCGATTCGAACTGCCAGGAGCATGCGGATACTCGGTCTCGGCAGCTATATAGATAGAAATCTCAGCCGGATGGATGGGACTGCAGCCTGCGCGAGGCCAACCGACGCGGGACCTTTTTGTCCCGGATCGGATTACTTTGGGGAAGCTTCCTCCAAGCCCATGACATCCCAGCAATCAATTGCCACACTCGGCGGTGGCTGTTTTTGGTGTCTCGAAGCTGTCTATCAGCAGCTCGAAGGCGTCACGCGCGTTGAATCCGGTTATTCCGGGGGACACGTCGAGAATCCGACTTACGAACAAGTGTGCGGTAAGAAGACGGGCCACGTTGAAGTCGTGCAGATCACCTTCGATGCTGCGCGCGTGAGTTATCGCGACGTGCTCGAGGTTTTCTTCTCCATTCACGATCCGACCACGAAGGATCGACAAGGAAATGACGTCGGGCCGCAGTATCGCTCGGCGATCTTTTATCACGACGATGAGCAGCGGCATATTGCCGAGTTGATCATCGCGGAATTGGCTGCTGAGCATGCGTTCGAGGCACCGATCGTAACTGATGTCAGGCCGTTCGAGCGGTTCTATTCCGCGGAGCAATATCACCAGAACTACTTCGCGCAGAATTCATCGCAGCCGTACTGCGCGTACGTGATCTCGCCGAAGATCGCCAAGTTCCGCCAGAAGTTTGCTGAGCGTCTGCGCGCGTAAGCGCGCACTCGGCGGAGACGAAGCCATCGAACAGCCAGCGCTTGACATTCTACAATAGCGCGGGCTATTGTCGAATAACAAGGTATCGGTGTCAGTGCGATTCCTCCGTCTTTCGCCCGGCAGTCTCCCTGGGGGCACCTGATGGCGCTGTCGAAGTCGGATCTGCTGCAAGGCACGCTGGATCTCCTGATCCTGCAAACACTGCAGGCCGGTCCACTCCATGGATGGGGGATCTCGCGGCACATCCGTGAACGCACGCGCGAAGTCTTGAACGTCAATCAGGGATCGCTCTACCCGGCACTTTACCGCCTGGAGGATCGTGGAGTGATCGCCGGGTCGGATTCGCTGTCTGAGCAGGGGCGTCGCGTGCGTGTGTATCGGCTGACGGCTGCCGGGCGCAAGGAGCTGGCAACCGAACACTCGCTATGGCGGCAATTTGCCGCGGCCGTCGAACTTGTTTTGAAGCCGGCCTAACGATGCGTGGCTTGATCCAGGGGCTGCGCCGCCGCTTGCTGCGCATTTTTCGTCGCCATCGCATCGATTCGCAGCTCGACGACGAGCTTCGCTTTCATATCGAGTCGGAGACGGCGGCGCACGTTGCGCGAGGCTTGAGTGAGCACGAGGCGCGTCGTCGTGCGCTGGCCGAAATGGGTGGCGTCGAACGCTGGCGTGAGGAGGTGCGCGACCAGCGTCCGACGCACGCGCTGGAGATCTTGCTTCGCGATCTTGCGCTGAGCTTCCGCGCGCTGCGCCGCGCGAGCGCTTACTCGATCCCGGCTGTCGCCACACTTGCGTTAGGCATTGCCGCCCTCGGCACAATCGCAAGTCTTACGTCGGCGGTGCTGCTGCGGCCACTGCCGTATCACGAGCCGGGCCGCCTCGTGGCGCTTTGGGAGCGCAACATTCAGCGGAATCGTGACCGCAATGTTGTGAGCCCAATCGTGCTAGACGCGTGGCGCACACGAAGCCGCACGCTGGAGATCGTTACGGCGTTCATGCCGTCGAGCCAGGTGTGGCAGGGGCGAGGCAACCCCGAACGCGTCTTCGGCGCGGAAGTGTCGCCGAACATGTTCGAGCTGCTTGGCCGGCGCCCGATGTTGGGTCCGGGTTTCTCTCCGGGAGCGCCAACAGGCGAAGTGGTGATCAGCCACTCGTTTTGGACGCAACGTCTGGGTGCTGATTCGTCGATCATCTCACGCCCGATTCGCTTGAGCGGCGGGAGCTACAGCGTGGTCGGCGTCATGCCTAACGATTTCGTGCCTGTCGAGTTCGGATGGATGAGCCATCAGGACTTCTGGCTTCCGTTCAATGTCACGGCGAGTAACATGAACTGGGGCCGCTTTCTCGTCGTGGGAGGGCGGCTCAAACCTGGGGCTACTCTCGACGCGCTGAACAGTGAGCTCAGCGGAATCAGCGCTCAACTGTTCGCGGAGAAAGCGCTCGCTGAGGGTTGGGACGCGCACGCCTTATCGCTTGTAGACGAAATGACAGGGAGCGTCAAACCCGCGCTGCTTTCCCTTGCACTCGCGTCGCTCCTCTTGCTCGCCCTCGTTCTGACAAATACGACTTTGCTCACACTGGCTCACTTGCGGCAACGCAGTCCGGATCGAGCGCTGCGCATCGCGTTGGGCGCCACGACTGCTCGTTTGCGCGGTGAACGTGCGATTACGAGTACGCTGCTGGGGTCTGCAGGTGCAGTCGTGGGCACGCTTCTCACTCTGCTGGCGATTCCACTTCTCGTGCGCCTGCTTCCTCCGGATCTCCCACGGCTAGACAGCGTTAGGTTCGACGTCGTAGCGGTTGCCGCGATCGTAGCTGCGGCACTGCTCAGCACAGCGGTGCTGGCACTCGTGCCGGCGGGCACTGCCAGTCGAGATCTACCTCACCAGAGCGCGCGCCTGACCAAACGCAGTCGCGGAGCGTGGCTCATCGTCGCGGAATCATCCCTTGCGCTGGTGCTCGCAGTGCTGGCCAGCCTAACGGTTCGTAGCTTCGACAGGCTGCGCTCCGTCGAGATGGGGTTCGATCCCTCCGATCTCGTAGCTTTCCGAGTCGCCCTCGATGCTTCGGGTGAGGGGAGTACAACGCGCGCCCCAATCGTTTTCGATCGTCTGGTCGCACGACTGCGCGCGCTGCCGGGAATCGATGCCGTGGGACTCACATCGGTGCGTCCGTTCCGTGCCGGAGGGTCGGCAACTTCGATCGCACCGCTTGGTGCCGGTGCCAGCGATCGTGCAGCGCTGCCGGTCGCGGACGTGCGCATTGTCGACCGCGGTTACTTCGACGCGCTGAGCATGACCGCGAGCTCCGGACGCCTCTTCTCCGGGAACGAAGTCCGCGGACAACCACCGCTGGCCGTCGTCAACGAAGCGCTGCTCCGAGCCATCTGGCCCGCCGAGCCTAACGCCGTCGGCCGCAAGTTCGACCTCAACATGTATGACAACGTTCCGCCGGAGATAATCGGCGTCGTACGCGACGTACGACTCACGAGTCCGCGACTCGCACCGCGTCCCACTGTGTACCTGTCCGCGGCGCAGTTCCCGAGCGAAGTGTTCGACGTCATTGTCCGCAGCGCCATAGGCGTCGCGGTCGTGCCGATGATCAGGCCCGCAGTAACGGCCGTCGCGCCGGGCACTCCGATCTATGAGTTCGCAACCCTTGGCAGCATCATCGCCGAGTCGACGGCGCGCGAGCGGGTGACGGCGTTCCTGCTCGCTTTCTTTGCAGTAGCCGCGCTTCTACTGGTAGCCGTGGGAGTCTATGGGCTGTTCGCTGGTGAGGTAGCGCGTGGACGCCAGGAGATCGGCGTTCGCATCGCGTTAGGTGAACGCAGCACGCAGCTCGTCGGCTCCATGTTGGCGCGCGCCATGGTGCGCGCAGGCGCAGGTGTGTTGATCGGGATTGCAGCGAGTGTGCTGGCGACGCGCGCCGTGCGGGGGATGCTGTACGGTGTGCTGCCAAGCGATACGCTGTCGCATGTTGCGGCAGTCAGCGTCGTCCTTGCAACGGCGTTCGTCGCGACGCTGCTTCCGGCAATGCAGGCGGCGCGCGTCGATCCAGTCCGCGCGCTGCGGGCGGACTAGAGGTCCGCCGTCGCGAGTGGCGGCGGTCTGAGCGGGACGAGCTCCTGGATGAGCGCCGCGACGGCGAGCACTCCCTCCTCGTCGCGCGGCCGGCCGACGACCTGCAACCCGACGGGGTAACCGTTAGGGTCCAGCCCGCACGGGACCGACGCGACGGGAAGCCCCGTTAGGCTGAGCACGAACGTAGGCGCAATCCAGTCCACGTACGTACTCATCGGCTTCCCTGCAATCGAGTCCGGGTAGTTCTGTTCGACAGGGAAGGGCGGGACCGCCATGCACGGCGTGAGCAGGTAATCCGTTCGCTTGAACAGGTCGCGGAAGATGTGCCACAGGCGTCCGCGCACTTCTTCTGCCGCGCCAAGGTCCTTCGGGTCAGCCGCCAACCCCGACCGGACATTGTTGGCGACGTTCGCGCCGAATTGCTCGAGCAATGCGAGTCGCGAGTAGAGCATCGCGAGAAACCAGTAGCCACGCAGCGCGAGGAAGGCGGACCGCGCGAACGTCAGGTCCAGCGACTCTTCACTCGGTAAAAAGTCGGCATTCGTTAGGCAAAATGCGGCCTCCCGGCAGACCGTGCCGATGGCAGGATCGACGCCGATGCCGGCGATGTCGGCGACGTAGATCGCGCGCGTTGCGCGCGGGAGGCCGCGTCTAACGGCTCCGACAAAATCGCGGCCGGCGGTCGGCTGCGCCAGCGGTGCGAAGTCCGACGCGCCGCAGATGGCCTGCAGCATCAAGGCGACGTCTTGCGCGGTGCGCGCCATCGGCCCGGTGACTTGCAGTGTGTCCCACACATAGTCGAACGGATGCGTAGGGACGAGGCCGGGCGACGGTCTCAAGCCCACGACGCCGCAGAACGACGCGGGAATGCGCAGTGAGCCACCGAGATCGGTTCCTTCGGCAAGCGCGATCATGCCAGTTGCGAGCGCGGCCGCTCCTCCGCCAGTCGAACCGCCGGCGCTTCGCGTAAGGTCCCACGGGTTGCGCGTGCGACCGAAGACCGCGTTGAACGTATTGCCACCAGCGGCAAACTCGGGACAGTTCGTCTTCCCCACTATTATCGCGCCGGCTGCGCGCAGGCGCTGTACGACGAGCGCGTCCTCGTCAGGCACGTGATCGCTGTACAGTGGCGATCCGAACGTGGTGCGCAGACCGCCGACTTGCGTGACGTCTTTGATTCCGACTGGCAGACCGGCGAGCGGCCCGACGGCCTCGCCGCGCGCGAGCCGAGCGTCGATGGCGCCGGCATCGTCCAGCGCGTGCTCGTTCAGCGTAACGATCGCGTTGAGCGCCGGGTTGACGCGCTCGATCTGCGCGAGCGTCGCCTCAATCAACTCGCGCGCGGAGGTCTCTCGCGCGGTGACCATGCGCGCGAGCTCGGTCGCAGGACGCATTGTTAGGCTGGCCGCGGCAGTCATCGCGGAAGCGAAGCCTGCACCCCGCAGTCGTGTTGTCAAGTGCGCGCTGCCAGCTACAAACAGCTCAATCCGCGGTCGAGCTTTACTCGCCCCGAAGAACGAGTGTCGCGTTTATGCGCGCCGCTCTTCGCGCGGGCAGGAACGCGGCGAATGTGGCGACCACCAGTACGAGCAGCGCGCACGCGCCGTAGATCGTGGGTGACATCGGACTCACGCCGTGCAGGAAGCGGGACAGCACGCGCGCCATCGCCAGCGCCGCTGCAATACCGATCGCCAGTCCCACGCCAGCGAGAACGAGTCCCTGCGAGGTAATCCAGCCGACGACGGATGCGCCCTGAGCACCTAACGCCATGCGAATGGCGATCTCGCGAGTGCGCTGCACGACAGTATACGACATGATGCCGATGAGCCCCACGGCTGTCACGAGCAGCGCCACGGCCGCCAGCCAGGAGACGATGGTCCCGAGGGCGCGCTCGCCGGACAACGCCGCGTCCACATACTCGGCCAATGTGCCGGTGCGTGCGATTGGAATGCGTGGATCGATGTCGCTGACGGTGCGGCGCAGCGCTGCGAGAACACTCCCCGGCGGCATCGCGGTCTTCACGGTGACGTTGAACGTCAGGCCACCGCGTGAAAGCGTTTGCCGAGCAGGGATGTAGACCTGAATGCGCGACGGCGACTGCACTTCATAATGGCGCACGTTCCTGGCGATCCCGACGACGGTGCGATACAGCAGTGTCGAGTCGGCGTTGCGTTCCTCAATCGTTAGGCGTTTCCCGATGGCGTTCGTACCCGGCCAATAACGGGCCGCCATTGTTTCGTCGATGATAGCGACCGGGGCGCTGCCGTCCCTGTCCGTGCCCTGGAATGCACGTCCCTCGACGAGGGGGATGCCGAACGTTTTGAAGTAGTCTTCGGATACGACGTTGAAGAGCGTGGACGCGCCGTTCTTCTCAGGATCGGTCTTCCCTTCAGGAAGCGTGCGCATCTCCCACGATCGGCCGGTCAGCGGAACGAGCAATGAAAGCGCCGATGACGTGACGCCCGGAAGGGCGCGAGTTCGCGTCAACAACTCATCGTAAAAGGCCAACCAGCGAGCTTTGTCCGGAAAGTCACGACCGCCCGCGTTGACGCGTGCCGTCACAGCTGTGGCCGGGTCGAAGCCCTTGTCTGTTCGCTGCAACTTCACGTAGCTGCTGAGCAGAAGTCCGGCGCCGATCAGGACGAGAGCGCTGAGGGCGACCTCCGCCACGACAAACGCCGAGCGTGCGCGCTCGCGCATACCACCGCCGACGCGGATGCCAGCCGACAGCGCCTCGTGCAGGTCGACCCGGATCGTTCGCAGCGCCGGCAGCGCACCAAACGCGATCGCTGTGGCCAGCGTGATACCTAACGTGATAGCGATCGTCACGGGATCTATCGCCACGCGCTGTACCAGCACCGGTGCGATCTCCGATGGAAGCAAGCGCACGAGCGGGCGCAGAAGAGCGAACCCCAGGCCGAGTCCGAGCAGGCCACCCGTTGATGCCAACACGACGCTTTCCAATACCAGCTGGCGCACGATCTCGCGGCGCGACGCGCCGAGGGCCATGCGCGTAGCCAGCTCGCGGCGACGTTCCTCAGCGCGAGCGAAGAGAAGACCACCGACGTTGGCCATGGCGACGAGGAGCACGAGGCTGACTGCACCTAACAAGAGCCAGATCTGGCCGGTGGCGGAGCCGATCAGATAGTCCTGCAGCGGTCGCAGCGACGGTTTTGCGACCTCGGGGCCGAACTGTTCGGTCACCTCGCGTCCGGCGCGCTCGACATCCGCCGCGGCCATACCTAACGAGATACCGGGCGCGAGGCGCGCGTAGATGCGCGTCCCGAAGCTGGAATCGCGCTCGTTCCACGGCAGCCCTGGAATCGCACCCAGGTTCACGAGGACGTCAGTCTTCGGCCATGCGACGTTCGCTGGAAGGACACCGATGATTGTATATGGCCGGCCATCGAGGCCAAATGCTTTTCCGATGACCGCGGGATCGGCGCCGAAGCGTCGCTGCCAGTAGCCATGCGTCAGAACGACGAGCCCCGCCGCGCCCTCGGCTGTCTCGCTGGCGTTGAAAACGCGTCCCAACTGGGCATCGAGGCCCAGGACGCGAAAGAAGTCTCCGATGACTGCTTCGGCCTCGATGATCTCGGGATTGCCAGGGTCCGTTGTTCTGAAGCCCCACCCAGCCGTGCCGCCATAGCTCTGAAAAACGCGCGCGCGGTCGCGCCAATCGTTGTAGTTGGGAATCGACGTCGATATGCCGAAGCCTTGCGCCGAGGTGACGTCCAGCGTGACCAGCTGTTCGGCGTTGCGGAATGGCAGCGGTCGGAGCAAGACCCCGTTCACAACACTCGCCACGGCACCGACGCCGCCAACGCCGATCGCAATCGTTAGGATCGCGAGGATCGAATAGCCGGGACGGCGGATGAGGCTGCGGATTATGCTGCGCATCGGGCTGGGATAGGGGATAGGGGATTAGGACTCGGCCCAACCCCTCACCTTCTATCGATAGACATCCCTCCCGCGCGCCTGGTTTGGTCCGGCTACGATTCCGTGAAGGCGACCGTCCTGGCAAAGGCCGCCTCGCCGCCCTTGAACTTCCAGGGGAAGCAGCCGATGACGAGACGCCTGTTCTGCAGCTCGGGCTTGGCGATCTCCCCGCCGATGTTCTCGATGTGAATGACGTTATGCGGGAAG
>DATBKN010000128.1:0-3652 GCA_036555845.1 Gemmatimonadaceae bacterium
CAGAGCTGCCGCGCGAGCAGATCGCCTGGTTCCATCTGCGTGCCGCAGATCTCGCGATACGCAGCGGGCGGTTGCGCAGCGCTGAGCGCGAACTGTCGAGCGGCCTGCGCGCGGCCCCTGAGGATGGACGGCTCTGGTCCGCTCGTGCGCGCATGCACGCGCTCGAGGGTAACTGGCGCGCCGTGCTGCATGACGTGGAGCGCGTCGGCGACCGCCGAGACATAGCAACGACGGCTCTGGCCGGCGACGCGTACGCCGCGTTAGGCGATACAGCCAAGGCGGTCGCAACGTGGGCCGCTATCGAGGCGATGGCACAAGCCAACCCTGAGCCCTTCAACAGGCAATACACGCTATTCCACCTGGAGCATGGCATCCGTGTTGAGGAGACGCGCCTGCTGCTGGAGCGCGAGATCGCGATCCGCCAAGACGTGTATGGTTGGGACCAGCTTGCGTTTGCGCGTTATCTGTGCGGTGACGTATCTGGCGCCGAACAGGCGATCAAAGCGGCGATGGCCACCGGCACGCAGGACGCGAACCTGTACTATCGCGCTGCGCTGATCGCACGTGCCCGGGGCGACACTGCTCGCGCGCGCGCGCTGGCCGCCCAGGCGCTGGAGCTCAACCCGCACTTCCATCACCGCTACGTAGCAGACGCGCGCGCTCTCGGTGGCTCACCGTAGCGACGGGCGACAGCGCCTGCAGTTGTTGTTCTCGAAGGTCAAGAGCAACTGCTCTTCGGATCTGGCTGATTGGGCGAATGACGCGGACTTACTGCTCTTGTAAGAACGAGCAGTATCAGCGTACTCCGTTCGGTCCGCGAAATCCGAACAGTAGTTGCTCTTGCGAAGGGTAGACGCAACGTGATGAACGACTACGCGCGGCCTAACGCGCCATTGTAGACGTCATCGTTAGGCGCATCGACCGATTGAGTGAGCAATCTGAAATGCGCTGAGCGGCGTAGACAGGTTCCACGACTCCTAGAGGAGGTAGTACCATGTCTCGCATCAGGACCGTAACGCCGCGCTGGGCGGCGCTCGCTCTGACGCTCGGGACTGTGTTTGCGCTCGGAACAGCGACTGTCATTCGTGCATCCGATCACCAGGACACACCCGAAGTCGAGTTGGCGCAGAAGCCGGACATCAACGATGTCTACGCGTTCCCGGGCGCAAACACGGGCCGCATCGTCCTCGCCGTTACGACGGCGTCACCGATCACGCCAGCGCAGTCGCCAACGATCGGGTTCGATCCGAAGCTGCTGTACCAGATCAAGATCGACAACAACGGCGATGCTGTAGAAGATCTCGTTATGCAGCTGAAGTTCCTGGGCACTGGTCGGAATCAGACGGTTCAGCTCTTCGGGCCCGTCAAGCCGGCGCAGACAGGCAACAGAAATTCACTCGCGTCCGCTGTTCCCGTTCTCTCTGGCGCGACGAACACAGCGCTCGGATCTGCCAGTGGGATCCAGCTTCAGGCCGGGCTGTTCGATGATCCGTTCTTCATCGATCTCTCGCAGTTCTTCCGCATCATCCCCGATCGCCGTCCGGTCACGGGGCCGCTCTCCAAGTTCCCCGACCCCGCCACTTCGTTCCGGAACCCCGGGTTCGACTTCCTGCGCGGATTCAACGCGCTCGCCATCGTGATCGAGCTCCCGGAAAACATGCTCATCCCGCCTAACGCCGCAGATGATCCGCGCCTCGGCATTTGGGCAACCACTGCCCGTTAGGCCCCACCACCATATCAACTGAGGTCTCTTTCATGAGAACAGTTTCTTTGCGCGCTGTGAGCGTTGCCGCATTCGCGCTCATCGCGGCATGCAGCGACGATGTCGCCAGCACTGCGCCGCTCAATCCGAGCGATGCTGTCTCGGCAGATGCCAGCACAGATCGCCGCATTTATGTGCAGAAGGATCGCCTCGCCAATCCGCTCGTGAGCGAAGTCATGGTCGTGAAGCGATTACACGACAAGTACAACTTCGGAATACCGACCACCGACGTTGGCTGGACCGACCACCTCACCGGCTTCGTCAATGGAGTCGCCGGCCGCAGCCCCGCCTATGCGTCGACAATTGCCGGCGCGCTGCTTCCCGACATGCTCCTGACGTATCCCAAGCGTGATGGCAAGCCGGTGTTCTGGCTGAGTTGGGTTTTCGGCGGGTACGGCGGCCGCTCGCTCCCCGACGACGTCGTAGACATCGGTCTTGGCGCGATCTTCGGAACACTGCTCGGCAATACGAACAACGTGACCCCTGGCCTGACGACGGACAACGTGAGTGCAAACGATTCCCCGTTCCGCTCCACGTTCCCGTACCTGGCTGCGGCGCACTAACGCTTGGTGGCTGCACGGGGCGAGATTTGCGCCCCGTGCAACTACCTACCCTCGCTCAGCTCGACCGCGATCTGGCCCTGGGCCGCGTCACCAGCCGAGAGCTCACCGAGCACGCGCTCGCGCGTATCGCGGAGCCTAACGGCGAAGGGGCGCGCGCATTCATCCGCGTATTTGGCGACGACGCACGCGCGACAGCGGATCGATCGGACGCGCGCACCAAACGCGCGGAACCGCGGCGTCCGCTCGAAGGACTGCCGATCAGCGTCAAGGATCTCTGCGATATCGAAGGCGTGGTGACACTCGCCGGATCGAAGGTGCGCGAGAGCGAGCCGCCAGCCACGAAAGACGCCGCCGTCGTAGAGCGATTGCGCGCCGCTGGTGCCGTCATCATCGGCACGACAAACATGAGCGAATTTGCGATGGGGACGCCCGGGACCAACGCGCACTACGGCACCCCGCGCAATCCGTGGGATCGTGCTACGGGGCGACTTCCGGGAGGTTCCTCGTCAGGCGGAGCCGTGTCAGTGACCGATGGCATGAGCGCCGCGGCGCTGGGTACCGACACGGCCGGCTCGATTCGCGTGCCGTCGGCGTTATGCGGTTTGGTCGGCTTCAAACCGACTGCGCGACGCATCCCGCTCGCGGGTGTCTTTCCTCTCTCGCCGTCGCTCGACTCGGTCGGTCCCATCGCACGTTCGGTGCAATGCTGCGCGACGTTCGACGCGGTGCTCGCCGGCGCAGAGCCGCGAGTTGTCGACGCGCGGGCGCTGTCGGAAATGAAGTTTGGAGCGCTAACGACTGTCGTGCTCGACGACATGGAGCCCATCGTCGCGTCCGCCTACGAGCGCGCGCTCGCGACTTTGCGCGGTGCGGGTGCAAAGATCGTGGATTTTGAATTGCCGCTGGTGGCTGATATTCCAAGCCTGTTCACGAACGGCGGCATTTCTATCGCGGAGGCGTATCGGTTTCATCGTCCGATGCTGGACCGTGCGCAATCGGAGTACGATCCTATCGTTGCTCGGCGGCTTCGCGCTGGCTCTGTGATTACGGACGCCGAGTACCAGGAGCTGATCCGCAGGCGCAAAGCGATGATCGAAGATTCGGCGCGAATGACGCGGCAGTTCGATGCGCTGCTCATGCCAACGTGTCCGATTGTCGCGCCGAGCCTCGCGTCGGTGCAGAACGTCGATGCCTGGCAGGCGGTGCATCGCAAGCTGCTGTACCCCAATGCGATCGCGAACGTGTTCGACCGTTGTGCGCTGACTCTGCCGCTGCAGCCGATCGGTGAGCCGCCCGTTGGCCTAACGATTATGGGTGAGACGCTGGC
>DATBKN010000129.1:0-2572 GCA_036555845.1 Gemmatimonadaceae bacterium
CTTCGCCTCATTGGAGTTGATCCGGCGGCGAATGGAGACCGAGGGCATCCACTTCGATGAAGCGATGCGCCGCGTCTCGTCCCATGTCGTCTTCACGACACACACTCCCGTCCCGGCGGGGCACGATCGTTTCAGCGCCGAGCTCGTCGAGGAGCATCTCGGGCCGGTTCGGGACGCGCTGGGCCTGTCGCACGAGGGTCTTCTGGCGCTTGGCCGGGTGAGCCCACACGATTGGCACGAAGAGTTCTGCATGACGGTGCTCGCCCTCAAGTCGAGCCATCGAGCCAACGCGGTCTCATCGCTGCACGGTCATGTGTCACGCGCGATGTGGACGGGACTCTTTCCCGGTGTTCGCGAAGAGCACATCCCCATCGGGCACATCACGAATGGTGTGCATGTGAACTCGTGGCTGGCGCCGCAGATGCGTTTGGTCTACGAACGCAACCTGGGTGCGGACTGGATCGCGCGAAGCGGCGACCCCGCGCTGTGGGAAGCCATCGACGCCATCGATGATGGGGAGCTGTGGGAAGCGCACTTGACGCTCAAGGCGCGCCTGGTCGCTGAGGCTCGCCGGCGTCTCATGCTGCAGGCGGAACGACAGGGTCAGCCCTCGACCGTCATCGCGCAACTCAGGCGAGTGCTCAGCCGGGATGCGCTGACGATTGGATTCGCCCGGCGCTTTGCGACCTACAAGCGCGCGAACCTGCTGCTCCAGGATCTGGCGCAGCTCGAGGCGCTCGTGAACCATCCGCACCGGCCCGTGCAACTGATCTTCGCCGGGAAGTCGCACCCGCTCGATGGCCCGGGCAAGGCTGTTCTCCAGGAGGTGGCGCGTCTCGCTCGCGATCCGCGGTTCGCCGGGAAGATCGTCTTCATCGAGGACTACGACATCAGCGTCGGACGCGATCTCGTACAGGGCGTCGACGTGTGGTTGAACAACCCGCGGCGGCCGCTGGAGGCGTGCGGCACCAGCGGGCAGAAGGTCGTGCTCAACGGCGCGTTGAATCTGTCCGTGCTCGATGGCTGGTGGGCAGAAGCGTACGACGGGCTCAACGGGTTCGCGATCGGGCGCGGCGACACCCACACGTCGGCGGCGGTCCACGACGCCCGCGACGGGCGCGCGCTGGTCGATGTGTTACGCGAGGAGATCGTGCCGCTCTACTACGATCGCGACCGCGACGGCCTGCCACGCGAGTGGATCGCCCGTGTCAAGCGGGCCATTCGCACGCTCGGCTGGCGATTCAGCGCCGATCGCATGGTGATGGACTACGTGCTGAAGGCGTACATCCCGGCGGCCGGGGGGACAAGCAGCGAGATGCGGAGCAGCTAGACGCCATTTCCAGATCGGATCCGAATCGCGCGTCCCGGTTCCCGAGCCCGAGTCGCGAGGCGTGAGTTCCGAGCCCCGAGTCCCGGATCCAGCGACAATAGGTAGCGTGGAACCAGTCCTGGAACTGACAGACGCGACCCTGGTGCGAGGGGGAGTACGGGTACTCGATGGCGTGTCGCTCTCGATCCAGCAGGGCGAGCACACCGCCATTCTCGGCCCCAATGGCGCGGGCAAGTCCTCATTCATCCGGCTGCTGACGTTCGAAGATCGTCCGCGTCTGGGTGAGAACGGCGTTGCGCCCATGCGCATCTTTGGACAGGAGCGCTGGGATGTCTCGGCGCTTCGAACCCGGTTTGGCGTGGTCACCGGCGAACTCGATCACGGCTTCGGCCTCGAGACGTCGAGCGGCCGGGTGTCCGGGCTCGACGTCGCGACGTCAGGCCTGCTGGGCAGTCATGGTGTCTTTGTCCATCACGAGGTGACCGACGCGATGCGCGCGAGCGCACGCGAAGCGCTGGACCGCGTCGACGGTCCGCACCTGGCGAACAAGCCACTCAACGAGATGTCCGCCGGTGAACGGCGCCGCGTGTTAATCGCGCGGGCGCTGGTCACGCGGCCCGACGCGCTCGTGCTCGACGAGCCGACCACGGGCCTTGACTTCGTCGCCCGGCACAAGTTCATGGAATCGATTCGTCGTCTCGCGCGCGACGGCACGACCCTCATTCTCGTCACACACCACGTCGAAGAGATCGTCCCGGAAATCGCGCGTGTGATTCTGCTGCGCGCAGGCAAGGTCGCATTCAACGGTGCGCCCGCGGATGCTCTCACGGCCGAGCGACTGGGAGACGTGTTCGGCGCGCCGATGGACGTGATACGAAGTGGCGAATACTACCACGTGCGTCTCGCCGGCGGTGGGTAGCGTGCAACCCCGATTGTGACTATCGATCGTTACCGTGAATTCGTGTCGCGATATCCCGAATACGAGTCGACGTCGCGCGTCGACGAGATTCGGGCGGCTGACTATTCACGCCTCGATGAGGCGGGCGACACGTATCTCGACTATACGGGCGCCTGCATTTACGCGGTATCGCAGGTGCGAGCGCACGGAGAGCTCCTCGCATCGGCCCTGCTCGGAAACCCGCATTCAGCCAGTCCGGCCTCGTTGAGCGCGACGGACCTCGTCGAGCGCTCGCGTCGTGCCGTGCTCGAGTGGTTCAATGCCAGTGCCGACTACACCGCCAT
>DATBKN010000130.1:0-6547 GCA_036555845.1 Gemmatimonadaceae bacterium
CGTCGGCCGCGCGTGTGCGTCGGCCAACCAGGCAATCACCGACGCGGCCGATCAGATCGCGTTAGGCCACGCCCACGTGATGATCGCCGGCGGCGCCGAGTCGCTCTCCACGGTCCCGATTCTCCACTCGGCACGTTTCGCCGAGGCGCTGATGGGTGCGTCCCGCGCCAAATCGTTAGGTGGCCGCATCAAAGCGCTGGGGCAAATCCGTCCGCGCGATCTCATCCCCATTACGCCGGCAATCGCAGAGCCGTCGACGGGCGAGACGATGGGCGAGTCCGCGGAAAAGATGGCCAAGATCAACGGCATTTCGCGCGAAGAGCAGGACGAGTTCGCGCTGCGCTCGCATCGCCTCGCGGCCGCGGGTACCGCCGATGGTCGCCTGACGGCGGAAATGGCGCCGGTCTGGATTCCGCCCAAATACGAGTCCACGGCGACGGTCGACAACGGCGTGCGCACCGACACGACGCTGGACCAGCTCAAGGCGCTCAAGCCTGTGTTCGATCGGCGCTACGGCAGCGTCACCGCGGGCAACAGCTCACCGCTCACCGACGGCGCGGCCGCAGTCCTTCTCATGTCGGAAGAGCGAGCACTGGCGTTAGGCTACGAGCCGTTGGGTTACATCCGCTCGTACGCGTACGCGGCGCTGGATCCCGGAGAGCAGCTGCTGCAGGCGCCAGTCCTCGCAGCGCCAGTTGCCCTGCAGCGCGCCGGCCTCGCCCTCGGCGACATCGATCTTGTCGAGATGCACGAGGCGTTCGCGGCGCAGGTGCTCTCGAATCTGCGCGGCTTCGAGTCGTTGGACTGGGCGGCGCGCGCGGGGTTTTCGTCGCCTGTCGGTACCGTCGATCGCGCCCGGCTGAACGTGATGGGCGGATCGATTGCGATCGGGCACCCCTTCGGCGCGACCGGAGCGCGCATAACGACGACATTGCTGAATGAGTTGCGCCGCCGCGGCGGTCAGTTCGGCTTGATGACAGTCTGCGCGGCCGGCGGCATGGGCTTCGCCATGGTGGTTGAGCGATGATGACTCTGACCTCAGACCTCAGACCGCAGACCTCGTCCGCCCTGAGCGTCGAACGTCGCGACGACATCGCGATAATCACTTTCGACCTACCCGGTGAGTCGATCAACAAGATCACGCGCGGAGTACGCGGCGAATTCGCCGCGCTGTTCGACGAGCTCGAGCGCGATACGTCGATCAAGGCGGTCGTCTGGCGCTCGGGGAAGGCGGACAACTTCGTCGCCGGCGCCGATATCGAGGAATTTCTCGAATGGCGCACGCCTAACGATGCCATGCGAGCCAGCCGCGAAGGCCACGCGTTGCTGGATCGTCTGGAGCGTCTGCGCACGCCCGTGGTCGTCGCGATTCACGGCGCGTGTCTTGGCGGCGGGCTCGAAGCCGCGCTGGCATGCGCGTATCGCATCGCGAGCGATGACCCAAAAACGGTCCTCGGCCTCCCCGAGGTGCAGCTCGGCTTGATTCCCGGCGCCGGCGGGACGCAGCGTCTGCCGCGCGCAGTCGGTTTGCGCAACGCGCTGGACATGATTCTCACCAGTCGCAATGTGCGCGCGCGAAAAGCGCTGCAGATCGGACTCGTGCAGGAGGTCGTGCATCCAGCGATCCTGCTCGACATCGCGATCCAGCGCGCGAAGGCGCTGGCCGCGAGCAAGCTCCCGCGCAAGGTGAGCCCGCGCCGCCGCAGCGCCACGGACCTCGCGCTGGATCACAACCCGATCGGGCGCTCGATCGTGCTCAAGCAGGCGCGCGAGAAGACGTTCGCCAAAACCAAAGGCCATTACCCCGCGCCGCTCGCTGCAATCAGCGCCGTCGAGGCAGGCTTTTCGTTAGGGCGCGAACGCGGCTACGAGGAAGAGGCGCGACTATTCGGTGAGCTGGCCACGGGAGCGGTCGCACGCGAGCTGATCTTCCTCTTCTTCGCGACGACATCCCTCAAGAAGGACGCGGGCGTTCCTGCGCCGGCGCCGCCACCTCTGCCCGTGCAGAAGATCGCAGTTCTCGGCGCGGGCTTCATGGGAGCGGGGATCGCCGCGCTCGCCGTGCAACATGGAACGGTCGTGCGACTGAAGGATGCGGAGCACCTTCGCATCGGGAAGGGGCTGGCCAGCATCCGTCAGGTCTTGAGCGATCGCCTAACGAAGAAACAGATCACACGGCAGCAGCTCGACGACTACCTCACGCTCGTCGGCGGGACGCTGGACTACTCCGGCTTCGGCGACACGGACCTCGTGATCGAGGCGGTCTTCGAAGATCTCGCTGTGAAGCATCAGGTGTTGCGCGAGTGCGAGCAGGTTCTGCCGCGGCACGCCGTATTCGCGTCCAACACGTCGACAATCCCCATCGCGCGGATCGCAGAAGTCTCCAGTCGTCCCGAACGCGTGATCGGGATGCACTTCTTCTCTCCCGTGCATCGTATGCCGCTGCTGGAAGTGATCGTCACTCCACAGAGCGAGCCGCAGGCTGTCACGACGGCCGTGCATTACGGCCGCGCGTTAGGCAAGACGGTGATCGTCGTCAACGATGCTCCCGGGTTCTACGTCAACCGCATCCTGTCGCCGTACATCGTCGAGGCGGGACGTCTGCTCGACTCCGGCGCGCCGATCGCCACTATCGACGAGGCGCTCGTTAGGTTCGGCTTTCCCGTCGGTCCCATCACGCTCCTCGACGAAGTGGGACTCGACATCGCCGGCAAATCCGGCGCGGTCTTCTACGAAGCCTTCGGCGAGCGTATGGCTCCGGCTCACTCGCTGCGCAAAGTCGTCGAAGCCGGACGACTCGGTCGCAAAGGAAAAAACGGCTTCTACTTGTACGATGCCGAGGGGAAGAAGGGCGGTGTGGACGAGTCCGTATATCGTTTGTACTCGTCGGGGGTAGTCCGACCCGACGTGTCTCTCGCCGAGATCGAGTCGCGCTGCGTGCTCGCGATGTTGAACGAAGCGGTGCGCTGTCTGGAAGAAGGGATCATCCGTTCACCGCGCGATGGGGACATCGGAGCTGTCTTTGGAATCGGCTTTCCACCATTCCGCGGTGGGCCGTTCCGTTATATCGATGCCCTCGGGGCGGATAGAGTCGTCAGGGAGTTGGAGGAACTGCATGGTCGCTTCACCCCCCGTTTCGCTCCAGCTGAGCTACTGGTCGCCATGGCCCGTCGCGGAGAGCGGTTTTACACGTCCCATTCGCCTTCACGGCCGGTGTGGCGCTAATTGCAGTGTGACCCAACTCACATTCTCCTAAACGCAACTTGGATAAGCAGTTAGGGTCACTATACCCTGTCGGCTTTCTGATTCCAGGCCCCATTTTTCTTCGTTCATTGGTTGACGGATGGCTGAATTGCAGGGTCTACCCATACAAGGCGACGACGACGCTGTAGTGATCGCGAATGTCCGGGCTGGAGACAGCTCCGCGTTCGCAGTCATCGTGGCGCGATACCGGACCCAGTTCGCCCGCTATGCGGTACGAATGCTTGGGAACCGGGAAGACGCGGAAGAAGCACTGCAGGATGCTTTCGTCCGCGCCTTCAGATCGCTCGAGACGTGTGAAGATCCGGCCAAGTTCGGCTCGTGGTTCTTCCGCATTCTCGCGAATCGTTGTCGGACGGCGGGTGCGAGGCGGGGCCGAAGGGACCGAACGTTCGTGCGCGATGACATTGCGCTTACGGATGCCTCGGAGGAGCACCCGGCAGAGCGGGAGGCTTGGCGTGAAGAGATCGAGCGCGCACTGAAGTTGCTCGATGACGATCAACGCGAAGCGTTCCTTCTAAAGCACGTCGAAGAGTTGGGGTACGACGAGATGTCGGAGCTGACAGGCGTCGGCGTCTCAGCACTCAAGATGCGAGTCAAACGGGCGTGCGAACGCCTTCGGGCAATGCTGCAAGAGGTGCAAGGTGTCTGATCACGAGCACGACGCGTTAATCAACGAAATTGCCTCCGAGCTCAAGCGACCCGTTCGCTTGTCGGAGAATTTCGACGCGCGCGTGCTTTCTGCGATTCGTACGTCGCACCTGACAGTTGTGCGCGGTGAGCGGGGGGGGAACGCAGCCCGGCCGGTACCGGGGAGCCGTCGTGTGCTCGTTCCCGCAATCGCTTCGCTCGCCGCCGCTGCAGCTTTTGCTTTTCTACTTGTTCGCGGATCCACAGAGTCGCGCGAAGACGTTTTCGCTACCAATCCTCAGCAGCTCATCCCCGCCGCCAACAGCGGCGAAGAGCGCGTGGTGCTGCAGGACGTCACGCTCTCTATCTATATGCCGAAGGCGAAGAGCGTCGGCGTGATGGGTGCGTTCAACGATTGGGATGCGAAGCGTTCTCCGATGACGCGCGGAGCCGATGGAAGCTGGACGATCAGTCTGCGGCTTCCGCCTGGATCGTACGAGTATCAGTTCCTGACGAACGGCAACACGCGCATGACCGATCCCACGGCGCCAGCAACCGACAGCGAGTTCGGTGAAGCGAACTCGGTGTTGACTGTGACGCCACGGCAGGGGATTCAATAGTGCGCCGTCCGAGCGTTAGGCACTTCGCTTGGGTTGGCTCGTTCGCGTTGGCAGCGAGCGCTCTCGCTCAGCAGCCTGCCGACGACCGGCTAGCGGGTCGCGTGGACGGCGAAACGCGCGGGCAGATCGTGGCGCTTGTCGACTCACTGAAGCGCGAGGGACTGCCGACTGAGCCGATCGTCGATCGCGCGCTCGAAGGGGCGAGCAAACGGGCCGACGGTGCGCTCATCGTCAAAGTCGTGCGCAGCTTCGCTTCGCACCTGCGTGTCGCCCGCCAGGTTCTTGGCGCCGGCTCGAGCGATCGCGAGATCGTAGCGGGCGCCAACGCACTCAAGGCCGGGATCAAAGCTGAAGAACTCGCAAAGATCCGCGCGTCGCGTGACGGGCAGCGCTATGCAGTTGCGTTCGACGTGCTGACGGGTCTCAAGAATCGCAATGTGCCGAATGACACTGCGGTTCGAGTCATCAGCTCACTCGTCAAGCTGGCTGCCAACGACCAGCAGTACGTCACCCTACTCGATCAGGTGGAGCGCTCGATCGCGGCTGGTACTCAGCCCGCGCTCGCCGCTTCCGAACAGGGAGCCACAATTGAGCGTCAGGTGTTGGCAAGCGGAGCCAATAGCGGGGCTCCGGGAGCCCAGTTACCTTCCGCCCGCGGCGCGGTGCGGACTGATCCGACGGTTGCGAGTCCTGTCACCGGAGCGGCGACAGGTGTCCAGCCTGAGGGGAAAGCACCGGCGCCGCGAGGAAAGCCTCAGCGACCACGCAAACCCTAACGGCGTATTCCTGTGATGCGTGCGCGCGGCGGGGCAGTTGCCCTCGCCGCGTTTGTTTTTGCCCTGGCTGCAGCGACCGCGCGTGGCCAGCCCACACGCACACGCGACGTGGGGTTTGCTGTCGTTCGATACGACAAGAGCGTCACTCAGCATGCCGGGGCTGATCGAGCGCTCGGCGCGATCACTCTAAACGAGGCACTCTTCGCACAGACGGCGCGCTCGCTGTCGTACGCGAACGGGCTCCTCTCGATGTTCGACGACGGCCGCTTCAGCCTGCAGGGGACGCTCGCCGGCGCCAGGTACTCAGCACCGATCGCGGCTCCCTCTGTTCTGAACCGCGCCTTCAAGGATTATCAGGGGGACTTTACCCTCTCTGCGGCGACAACTGCGCAGGACGGCTTCATGCCGACGCTGCATCTGATGCTCGATGGTGGCGTCACACTGGCGTCACAGAGTCGTGCTCTTAGAACAGCTGTCGGCATGGCGCGGACGTTCGATGGCACTCGCTGGCGGACAACCGTGCTCGGGAGCTCGCGCCTGTGGATGGAACAGGGGCGCGCTCGCTATATGCTCAACGCGAACCCTGTGCAATTGCAGGGCGGCGACATTCTCAGCGACTTCGAGGGAACGTGGTCCTGGGAGGGGACGGCTGGCCGCTATGAACTGATCGGAGGGCTGCGGACGGGGGAGGGTGTCATCGGAAAAAGCACGTGGGGCGGATTCTCGGCGAGCTGGCCGATCTTTGGCGGCGCCTACATCGCTGTCAGCGTTGGTAGCTATCCGGTCGATCTCCTGCAGAGTCTTCCAGGCGGTCGTTACGCGGCGCTTTCGATGCGTGTGCCGAAGGGTTTTTCACTCAGATCGCGCGCATTACCACGCGTGCCGGTCGCGCCACCGCCACCGGCCCATCCAGAGCTGCCGACGCAGTATCCGATCGCGATCGTCGTGGGTGAGGCCTACGATTCGCTGTACTTGCGTGAGGTGCGTGTGTGGGCGCCGGGGAACCCGCTGGTCGAGCTACTGGCGGACTTTACGGACTGGGTGCCCGTCCCGCTCGTTAGGCAGTCCGGCGGCGACTGGCTCGGGTATTATCGCGTTCCACCCGGTGCGCGGCGCGTCAACTTGCGATTGAACGGGAGCGAGGTCGTGGTGCCGATGAATGTGTCCGAGGTTGATGATGAGTTTACGGGAAAGGTTGGGGTACTCATTGTGAAATAGGGGTAGGGGTAGGCGTAGGGGTAGGAACGCTAATCCGACTCA
>DATBKN010000131.1:0-5581 GCA_036555845.1 Gemmatimonadaceae bacterium
TCGCGTCGGTGTAACGCTCCCTCTCCGTGACGTATTTCGCTGCAAGCACGCGCTTGAAGTTGCCGTAGTGATCGGCTTCGTCGGCGTTCGAGCGCAAATAGTCACGAAACAGCAGCGCGAATTGCTCGGCCCAGCTCCCACGCTGCCGAACGTGGACGTGCGTCCGCGGCTGACCGGCAGCCTCGCGAAAGTACCGTTTTGTCAGCTCAGGATTATCCGCCCGGAAGACGTAGCCGAGACCTTCGAGCGGAAGGCGAAACGCATCCAATGGCTCGAAGTCAGCGACCGAGATCTGTATGTCAACGATCGGCTTGGCCGCGAGCCCAGGGACCGACGTGGACCCGATATGATCGATCCGAATGGCGCGATTGCCGAGCGCGGTGCGCATGCGCCCGCAAGCATTCGGAAGCGCCGCGGCCATTCCTCCGTATATGGAAAGATTTCAACGCGACCTGCTGCTGGCACTGTGCCCCGCTACCTAACGAGCGCCGAAATTTACTCTGCGCGAATCGCCTCCATCGGATTCGCGCGCGTGGCGCGCCACGCGGGAATCAAGCACGCGACAATGGCGGCCAACAAGAGCAGCAGGACGGTCCCGATGAACACTCTGGGCTCCAACGGCGACACCTCATAGAGCGACGACCGCAGCACACGCGTTGCCGCGAACGCCGCCGCGATGCCAACAAGCATCCCAATGACTGGAAAGGCGAGTCCCTCGCCGAGCACCACGCGCATCACATGCTCGCGTTTGGCGCCGAGTGCGATGCGCACGCCGAATTCACGCGTGCGATTCGCCACGGCGTAGGCGAGCACAGCAAAGATCCCGCTGGCCGCGAGCAACAGCGCAGCAATGCCAAAGCCGCCGAACAAACGCGCCTCGAATCGCGTGCGCGCCCATGATCCGTTCACGATCTCGTCCAGCGTTTGCACGTCGCGCATCGCCACGTCAGGGTCCACTCCGCGCAATGCCACGCGCACGGCCGGCACGATCGCGAGCGGATCGCCACTCGTTCGCAGGAACACCATGCGCGATGCGTACGTGAACTGCGTGTAGGGTGTGTAGAAGCTCGCGCGATTCGGCGGCCTGTCGAGCGGCTCGTACACCACGTCGCCGACGATGCCAATGATCTCGGCGCTCGAATCGGCGCTGCCGAAAGCGGCGCTTGATCCCGTGAACCAGACGCGTCTGCCGATCGGGTCCTCGTTAGGCCAAAACTTCTGCGCGGCTCCCTCACTGATGACCGTCACCTTGGGCCCCCCCGCCACGTCGCTGGCCGTGAACACGCGCCCGCGTTTGAGCGGAATGCCGAGCGTAGCGAAGTGGTTAGGCGAGACATAATGCCGCAGGATTGGCGGTGCCTCGTACGCCGGCGGCGTCGGCTGGCCGACGATGTACAACGTGCCGCGCGCTGTGCCAGCCAGCGGTGCGCCGCCGTCCACGCTCGCCGACACGACGCCGGGCACGCGCGACATCGCATCCAGCACTCGGCTCACATACTGCGCCGAGCCATCACCCGGCGGAATGCGCGCCTCAGATGGGATTATCCAGAACGTCAGCACGTTGGACGTGTCTGCACCCACCCGCGTGCGTCGCATGCGTTGGAAACTGTCGATCAAGAGTCCCGCGCTGACAACAAGCAGCACGGCCAGCGACGCCTCGATCGCGACGATGACGCCGCGCAGCGTCGGGCGCCCCAGCCGGATCGCACCGCTCGCGATTCCCTGCGAGCCTGACCTGATCTCGTTGTAGACGTCGACTTTGAAAGCGCTCAACGCCGCAGGTATCGCGACGAGCAATGCCGTGAGGATCGCGAGCGCCACACCGAAAGCAGCCTCGCGCGCTCCAAAGCTGGGCGTATCAAAGGCGGCGAGACTGCCGTAGAAATTGCGCGCGGCCCAGACGTTTGTCGGCGGCGTCAACAAAGCGCTCGTCCACCAGGCGAGCAGGACACCGAACAGCGCGGCGGGAGCGGCGAGCGCGAGATACTCGCCTAACAAATGCCTGAACAGACGACCCGCGCTGCTGCCGATCGCCAGGCGCACAGCGGCATCGCGACGCCGCTGCGCGGCGCGACCCAAAAGAAGGTTGGTGACATTGGCGCAGGCGAGCAGGTGTAACAACGCCACGGCGCTCATGAGCACGGCGAGCGACCGCTTCACCGCGCGATCGACACGCGCCTGATTCAGCGTCAGCGCGGTGGCGCTCACTCGCTCGTTAGGCTGCTGTGGATCGCTTGGAATCGCGCGATTGATGCTGGCGCCGAGCACATTGAGCTCGCTGCGCGCGTCTTGCAGCGTGACGCCCGGGCGCAGGCGGCCGACAACACTGATGAAGTTCTGATTCGTGCGCACGTAGTCGGCATATGTGAGCTGGGGAGCCATCGTGCTCGGTATCCAGATGTCGGCGCTCCCGGAGAGCCCATGAAAGTCCTGCGGAAGGATGCCGACCACGGTCAGCATCATCCCGTTCACTCGAATAGCCTGGCCGACGAGCGTGGAGTCCGAGGCCCAGCGCCGCCGCCAGAGGTTGTACGACAGCAAGGCAACCGGCGTCGGCCTGGCGACTTCGTCCTCCGACGCGGCGAACGTGCGACCGATCAGGGCGCGAACACGTAGCAATGGGAAGTAGTCGGGAGAAACCAGCTCGCCGCGCACGAGCTCTGCCTCACCGGTACCAGACAGCGTCAGCGTCGGGTTCGAATAACTCGCGACTGTCTCGAAGCTGCGCTGACTCTCGCGCAACAATTCATAACGAGGATACGACCAACGCTGTCGCTGCTGCGGCGGCTCACCGATCGGGTTGCGCACGATGTACAGCGCCGTCACGCGACTCGCGTCTTCAAACGGCGGCTCGCGCATCACGGCGGCGTTGACGATGCCGAAGGTGACGGTGAGTGCGCCGACTCCAACGGCCAACGTCGCGACGACGCCGAGCAATAGCCCCGGTGAGCGGAACAGCGGACGGAACGGCATGAGGAGTACCATGAGAATACTCGCAGGAGACCCAATCGATGAGACTCCGCCCGATCCTCGTCCGCTGCAATACGGGCTCTAGTGGCGACGCGGATGCTGCCTAACGCAGGCCGCACCTGCGGCGGGCCAGTGGCTCGCGACCGGGAATCGCGAATCATCATCGTCAAACAGACGACAGGAGCGCCCTGCAGTCTGCGCAATGTGCTGTAGCGTCACCCTTCGTACTGGCACACCTTATCCCGACTACGAGAAGGACAGGGCCCAATGCACGCCAGACTTTCGTCGTCCGCCGCACTGGTGATCGTGATCAGCGCTCATCCAGCCCACGCGCAGGCAGCGGCTGGTCAGCCGCTCAACGCCAAGGTGCAGGAGGCGCTGATGGGTCCTGTCACTCAGCGCGTGGTCATGAGCGACGACGGCGATCATCTCGCCATCGTGACGCCGAAGGGCAGCCGAGAGATCGTCATCATCGATGGAGTCGAAGGGCCGGTCTTCGATGAGATTCCCGCGAATTACAGCTGGGGCAACTACCGGCAGAGAGGCGGGCCGATCGTGTTCAGTCCCACCGGGGGCCGCAGCGCCTATGTCGGCCGGCGAGCCGGTGATTTCATTGCCGTAGTGGACGGAAAAGAAGCCGTCACTCTGAGTACGCCTGAGACGGTCAAAGGGCACTCCTATACCGATCTGACCAGCTGGGCCTTCGTGTTCAACAAAGATGGATCCCGCCTGGCGTACGGGGCGCAATCCGGACCGGGAACGTGGGTCATGGTAGTCGATGGAGTGAAAAGCCCACCCTACCGCGCGTTCGACTTCAACCAGCTCGCGATGAATGGCAAGCGTGTCGTCTACGTCGCGCAAACCGCCGACATGAAATGGCACGCAGTTGTCGACGGCAAAGTGGGCCAAGCCTACGACACGATCTCCAGTCTCAAGGTGACGTCTGACGGCGCGCATTACGCCTTCATCGGCACTAAGCGCTCTCCCACTGCGCTGTCGCAATGGGCGGTGATCGACGGCGTCGAAGGTGCGGTCGAACGGGAAATCACCGAGCTCGAGCAAGCGCCCGACGGCCGAGTGGCCTACATGACCATGAGGCCGCAGACGACATCGGGCGGCAATCCTCCTCACCTAATCGTCGGTGCGCTGGATGCTCCCTGGACCACCACCTTTGGATACCCGGTGCCGGCCGGCGCTGCGCCGCAATACCACGTCGCTTGGAGCGCCGACGGAAAACGCTTCGCCTACATCCAACAGAACCATCCCAATCCTGGCGTCACGGTGATGGTGAACGGGAAGCCGATGGGCCAGAGCTACAACGCCGCGAGTGGGCTGATGTGGAGCCCGGATGGCAGCCGGCTGTGGTACGTGGGGCATACCCCCAACGGCGCCTTCCCGGTAATCGACGGGGAGGAACTCGCCGGATTCAACTTGGTCAAGGAGTTCCAGTGGAGCCCCGACGGTAAGCGCTACGCGTTCTACGGAACCAACGCCACTGGCACCGTGATGATCGTTGACGGGAAGGAACAGCCCAAGGCGTTAGGCATGTCACCGGACGCGCTGCGATTCAGTCCTGATGGCAAGCACATCGCGTATGGCGCGCAGACTACAGGGGCGGGCTATCAGCCGGTCGTGGACCTCGTGCTGAAGCCCCACAGCCTGGGGAACTTCCATGTCAAGAATCAGAATACGAATCCGCGGATCACCATACCGGTGTTTTTCTACAGCCCGGACGGCAACCACCTCGCCTACGTTGGTGTGAAGCCGGACGGCAGCGGCAAGACCGTCGTGTGGGTGGACGGCGTCGCACAGCAGGGCCCTATGCCAAGCTACTTCCATCCTTCGTGGAGCCCGGACAGCAAACACTTCGCCGCGGTGATATCGAACGGTAGCGGCCAAGGGTGGACAATCATGCTGGATGGAAAACTGAGCCCGGCCTACGAGGATATCCTCGTGCTCAATGCCGCCAGCGCCGGCTTCGCAGATGGGCGCACGTATCGCTTCTATGCGATCAAGGCCGGCCAGATTTATCGGGTAACGCTCGCGCTTTGAGGTGAAACGCGCGAACCTAACGAGTCGCTACAAGTTTTCCTGAATGAAGCGCGGACTCATGTGCACGTCGACCTGCACCAGCGGCGAGTCGCCGATGTTCTTGAAACCGTGGATCTCGCCGGCCTTGATGACGAGAATGTCGCCAGCTCCAGCCTCGAATTCCTGGCCGTTAACCGTCCACAGACCGCGCCCCTCTCGCACGAACTGAATCTCGTCGTAGGGATGCCGGTGCGGTCCGGGACCTCGGCCCGGCGCGCCGTTGAAGAGGAAGACCGACGCACCCACGTCTCCGTTATCGGCGCCAACGAAGTGGTGCGAGCTTCCCTTGTATGGCAGGTCTGCCTGACGAACTCGAAACATCCTAACGACCCTCCTCGGAGGAATGGCGCTGAATGAGGTCGCTCTTTCTGCCACGCGCGTCCGTGTCAGAACGCCTGGCCCCGTGCTCGAAGAGCAGGCGAACGATCTCGTCTTGCTGCTGTTTCGCCTCGGCGCTGCCGTTTCCGCCGCGTCCGGTGTTCTGCACGGCAAGGTGCAGGGGAGTAGAGCCGCTTTTGTT
>DATBKN010000132.1:0-2983 GCA_036555845.1 Gemmatimonadaceae bacterium
CGGAGGCGAGAGTCGACAGTTCCGTCCTGCGCGTCATGCAAGTGAAGTTTGCGCTCGGCCTCTTTGAGAATCCGTACGTTGATGCCGCACCCACCGTAACGACCGACGCCTTTCGCGAGGCGGGGCTCGACGCGCAGCGGCGCGCGCTCGTGCTGCTCGAGAACAAGAAGAAACTTCTGCCAATTCACGCAAACGCAGGCAAGCCCGCGCTCCGGGTTTATCTCTACGGCGTTTCGCCGGCGGCCGCCACGCGCGAAGGCTGGTCCGTCGTGAACGAGCCGAAAGACGCCGACGTTGCGATCATGCGACTCGGGACGCCGTTCGAAACGCCGCATCCGGGTTACATCTTCGGTTCGATGATGCACGAGGGGAGTCTGGAGTTCCGCGATGGCAATAAAGACTACGAGGCGTTCAAGCGTGCGAGCGCGGCGGTGCCCACGATCGTGACTGTGTACCTGGATCGGCCTGCGATCCTAACGCCGATCAAGGAGCACGCAGCGTCATTGATCGGGAACTTTGGTGTGAGTGACGCAGCCTTGCTGGATGTCCTAACGGGTCGCGCGCAGCCGGAGGGCAGGCTGCCGTTCGCATTGCCCGCGTCGATGAGCGACGTGATGTCGCAGCATCCCGCCGCGGCTCACGATATCGCACGGCCGCTATACGCGTTTGGCTATGGGCTCAGGTACTGAGCTATTGAAGCTGGACTAGGTGACCTCGAAGCATCACGAACATCGGGCGCCGCAAAGTGGACAGGGTTTCCAGCGGATTGCCGTCGACCGCGATGATGTCGGCCGCCATGCCTCGGCCGATCACACCTAAGGACGCCAGCAGCGCGGCAAAGAACGTGGCTCTCCACATGGTCGATCGCATAATTTGAATCATTCCTTCACCTCAGACTTCAGACCTCTGACCTCCGACCTGAGTTGAGTAGACACATCACAACGCCTGACGAGTTGCCCGAAGAGGGGCCCGTCGAACTCTCGCTGCGCCCTCAGCGACTCAGTGAATTCATCGGCCAGCAAAAGGTCAAGGAAAGCCTGCGGATTTACGTCGACGCCGCGATCTCCCGGCGCGAGCCGTTGGATCACACGCTCTTCTTTGGACCCCCAGGACTCGGCAAAACAACGCTCGCCGAACTGATCGCGCGCGAGATGGGCGTGAACATCCACGCGATGTCTGGACCCGCACTCGAGAAGCCCGGCGATCTCGTCGCTCCGCTCACCAACCTACGCGCGGGCGACGTCCTCTTCATCGACGAGATCCATCGCCTCCGCCCGATCATCGAAGAGTACCTCTATCCGGCGATGGAGGACTACAAAATCGACATCCGTTTGTCCGATGGCCCCAAGGCGCAGACGGTGACGATGCCGATCCAGCGCTTCACGCTCATCGGAGCGACGACACGACTCGGTCTCCTCACCGCGCCGATGCGCGCGCGCTTTGGCATTGTGCAGCGGCTCGGCTATTACCCGATCGAAGACCTCGAGCTGATCGTTAGGCGTACGGCCGACGTGCTCAAGGTCAGCGTGGACGGACCTGGCGCGATGGAAATCGCCAAACGGTCACGCGGCACGCCACGCATCGCCAACCGGCTGCTGCGCCGCATCCGCGACTACGCACAGGTGCGCGCCTCCGGTCGTGTCGATCTCGAAGTCGCTCGACAGGCGCTCGCGCTGCTCGACGTGGACGAATTCGGCTTGGACGATATGGACGTCTACATCCTCAAGGCGATCATCGAGCGCTTCGATGGCGGGCCGGTCGGCATCAACGCGATCGCGGCGGCAGTCGCCGAGGAGCCTGGCACCATCGAGGAAGTGTACGAGCCGTTCCTCGTGCAGAATGGTTTTCTGCAGCGCACGCCGCGAGGGCGCGTCGCCACGCCGGTGGCCTACCGCCATATCGGCTATGAGCAGCCGCGGCCCGCGGACCTCTTCGATTCGCTGCCCGACCGCGGGTAGGGGTGGGGTATCGAGCGCCGCGTGCCGTGGAATTGACGGAGCCGCGCCCCGCACTTGGGCTCAGAACCGCCGACTATGACTACACGCTCGCGCCGGAACGCATCGCGCAGGAACCGTCCCGTGAGCGCGATCAGAGCCGGCTCCTCATTGTTGATCGCGCGAGCGAAACGCTGCGCCACGCGCGCTTTGGTGACCTGGCTGAATTGATCCCCCCGGGCGACGTGCTGGTGCTCAACACAACGCGCGTGATCCGGGCGCGCTTGTTAGGCACGCGCGATTCGCCCGACGGTGCTCCCGCGGAGCTGCTGTTGCTCAAGCCCGTCGGCGCTGCGGCAGAGATGACCTTCGAGGCCATGGTGCATCCAGGCGGCAAGCTGCGCCCCGGACGGCGCGTCCACGTGGCCGACGATCTCTCGGTGGAGATCGTCGCCGTGACGGAGCGGCGGACGCGTCTCGTTAGGTTGCTCACGCCGCTCGCCGTCGATCAAGCCCTCACGCGCTACGGACACGTGCCGCTGCCGCCGTACATCGCGCGCCGCGATACCAGCGTAGATGCCGAGCGATACCAAACTGTTTACGCCGCGCAACCGGGGTCAGTGGCGGCACCGACGGCCGGACTCCATTTCACGGAGGACCTGCTCGCGCGACTGGCCGCGCGCGGCGTACAGCGAGCCGATGTGCTGCTGCACGTCGGCGCCGGCACGTTCAAGCCGGTCGAAACCGACGATCCTGCAAACCACGAGATGCACGAAGAGGTGTATACAGTCAGCGAAGAGAGCGCTCGGCGAATCAATGCCGCACGCGCGAGCGGGAAACACGTTTGGGCCGTCGGCACGACGAGCGTGCGTACGCTCGAAACAGCCGCCGACCCCAACGGCTTTATCCGCGCGGGATCGGGGGAGACGCGCTTGTTCATCCGGCCGCCGTATACCTTTCGCGCCATCGACAAGCTCGTCACGAACTTTCACCTCCCACGCTCCACGCTCTTGATGCTGGTCGCCGCCTTCGCGGGTTATGAGCTGACG
>DATBKN010000133.1:0-2655 GCA_036555845.1 Gemmatimonadaceae bacterium
TACGTCCACACACCGGGCACGCCGCGCTTCGTCATCTCCATCACTTCGGTCTTCGCCAGGAGCCACCACTCGTCTACCGTGATGGGATCCAGCGCTTCGTTGTAGGGACCCGTTCCCGTCGACGCGTACAGATAGCTCTGCGCCTCGTGCAGGTCGTGCATGATCGGCGGATGCCACTCGAGGAAGAAGCGATTGACGTGCTTCGAGAGCGCGAGGAACTGGCCGATATTGTCGCGATTGTTGTCGTGCGCGACGTACTTCCCCCAGTACATGAGCGGCAGACGCGTCTGGCCGCGCGGGATCTTCTTGTTGAAGTAATACGTGTCGACCTGCTTCTCGCGGCCGTCGACTTCGATCACCGGCGTTATGAAGGTGATCACGTTGTTGCGGATCGACTGAATGAACGGCGTCTCTTCGACGGCCAGACGATAGGCGAGCTCCTGCAGCATCTCCGGGCCGCCGGTCTCTGGCGAGTGCATGCCGCTCGTGATCCAGTAAATCGGCTTCGCGGTGTTGATGAGATGCCGCGCCTGTTCCTCGGTCGTTTTGCGCGGATCTGTTAGCGCCGCAAGCATGCTCTTGTAACGGTCCAACCCTCGTATGGTCATCTCGTCGGCAACTGCCAGGACGATCATGTCGCGCCCTTCTTCAGATTTGCCGATCGTCCAGACCTTGATGCGATCGGACGCTTTGTCGAGAGCTTCGAAGTAGCGCTGGATGTCCTTCGCGTAGGTGAGCTCTCCCGGCGTGCCGATGATGCGTCCGTGGAACTTGAGCGGCGTCGGCACCGTGCTCGACGCCGGAAGGTGATCGACGAGCTCCGTCGTTATGCGCGGATCGCGCAGGTATTCCTTGATCTTCCTGGTGTACTCCTCATCGTTGCGCTGCTGCGCGCTGACTGGAATCGAGGTCAGCATGGCAAGCGCAGCCACGACAAGGGCGGCGCGCGCGAAGTGCATAGTCGAGCGAATCATGGACATATCGGTGTCGCTGTGATTGGAGGGGTTGCCCGAGGCGTCACATCAACAAAGCAGCGCGCGGTTCGGCGCGCCACCTCGAGACACGCCATTTACGCGCAAATCAGCGTAAGTGCTACGGCGCGCCCTTGGCGCTGGCGACTCGGCGTCGCATCATAGCCTCCCATTTGCCTACCCCTACGCCTACCCCTATCCCTAGATCGCCGACATGTCGCTTCCAATCAGCCTGTCGCTGCCGGACGATGCCCTGGCGGTCCAGGCGCACGCCCTTCGCGAGGCCAACCTCGCCTTTGCGCGCCGCTATCCAGGGGAGAGCGGCGCGCGACAGCCGGTTCACACTGTGTATGGCGGCGGTCATCTCTTTCGCGCCGACACGGCGCGCAAGCTCGGCGACGTCGCGTTACGATCTCTCGATGAGTATGCACCGGACGCGGTGACTTTTCGGCGCGCGCTTGGGCTGGAGGGACCTAACGAGTTGGCCGCGCGGGTGTATGAGCGAGTCAGAGAAAAGCTCAAACGCGAGCCTGTCGAGGATTTTCGCATCGACTTCGAGGATGGCTACGGCGCGCGGCCAGATGCTGAAGAGGATGGGCACGTGGTTCAGGCGGCGCAGGAAGTCGCGAAGGGAGCCACCGCAGGAACCCTCCCGGCTTACATCGGAATTCGTGTGAAGCCGCTGAATGAGGAGTGGCGTCGCCGGAGTGTGCGAACGTTAGACCTCTTTCTCACGACGCTCCTGAGCGAGTTAGGCGGGGACTTGCCGGATGGCCTCGTTTTTACGGTTCCTAAAATCACCGTCGTGGAGCAGGTACGATACGCAGTTGCGCTGTTCGGTGAGCTCGAAAGGCGCCTGAGTTTGACGCCGCGTAGTCTGCGCTTCGAGATCATGGTCGAGATGCCGCAGATCATCGTGGATGCCACTGGGTGTTGCACGCTTCCAGCCCTCATCGACGCCGGCGAAGGCCGCATCAGCGGCGCGCACTTCGGGACGTACGACTATACGGCTGGGTGCGGGATCACGGCGGCGCATCAGCGCATGCAGCACGCAGCGTGTCAGTACGCGCTGCGAACGATGCAGGCAGCGCTGGCCGGAACCGGGGTGTGGATGTCGGACGGTTCTACGACGGTCCTGCCGGTCGCGTCGCATCCTAACGAGCGGCGTGTGGAGAACACGGTGGCTGTGCAGCGCGCGTGGCGCATGCACTATGATGATGTCCGGCACTCCCTCGCCAACGGCTTCTATCAAGGGTGGGATTTACACCCGGCGCAACTGCCGTCGCGTTATGCGGCGCTCTTCGCGTTCTACCTGGAGGGACTCGATGCGGCCGCAGAGAGGCTGCGGAACTTCGTGGCGCGTGCGGCGCAGGCCACGCTCGTCGGCGACGTCTTCGACGACGCGGCGACGGGTCAGGGCCTGCTGAACTACTTCCTGCGCGCGGTCGAATCCGGAGCGATTACAGCGGACGATGCCTCGGCGCGCTCAGGGCTAACCATCGAAGAGCTTCAAGGTAAATCGTTCGTGCGAGTTCTAGCGGCGCGCACGCCGGGGAAGCCCTAAAACGTGCTAGCGCGTGACTCCACCTGCAGCCCCCCAACGACCTAGCAGATCGCGTTCGGCGTCGGTCATCCCGGTCTTGTTGCTGGGGGGCATCGTGCGCTGCACCGCGGCGCGCTCGCC
>DATBKN010000134.1:0-6666 GCA_036555845.1 Gemmatimonadaceae bacterium
TGGTACGAGGTCTCGATGAGCTGCGCCGCGCCTAACACCTCGGTCGCGTGCAGGCCGCCGTCGATCCAGACAATCGCTTTTCCCTCACCCGCCAGACGCTGCGCCTCTTCCTCGCTGATTTCCGCGCGCGCGAGTTTGGTCGCGATATCCTTGTACTTCGCCAGGTTGCGATGATTCTCGGGCGACGTCACGATCGCCATCAGCTGCGGACGCCCTTCCGCGGACTTGCCGATCTCCTGGACCACCATGCGGTCGCTTTCGGCGTCGATCTTCTTCCAGTAGTCGACGAACTGCGTGTAAGTGGCCAGTCGGTAGTCATCGCCGATGTTGAACCCGAAGAATTCCTTCGGCGTCGTGATGCGAGCTTGCGCGACCAGCGCGGGTGCGAGCACGGCACTGAGGGCGGCAACCGCCACCAGCCTGCGCGCATGCTGCCGCAGCGGATGGTACACCTGCATAACGAACCTCGTGGTGTTGGGAGAGGGACAGGTCATGGGATAGGCGATGGAAACGGGCGCAGGGCTAGCTTAGGGCCGGGGCGTCTGGGAGTCTACCTGCGCCCCGTCGTGACTACGCCGGAGTGAAGCAAGGCGTTGTCCGGGTTTACTTTTGTCGCATGCCGACCCGGCGGCGCCCCAAGCCGCTCCCCCCCTCCAGCCGTCCTGTCATACACAAGTTCGGAGGCGCGTCGCTCGCCAATGGCGCGGCCATGGCGCACGCGGCGCAAATCGTTGCCAGTCAACCCCGCGGCCCTCGCGTGGTCGTGGTTTCGGCGATGGCTGGGGTGACGGACTCCCTCATCGCTGCCGCCGAGAGGGCGGCTGCGGGCGACATGGCGAAGCTGCGCGAAATCACGCGTCGTCTTCAGGCCTCGCACAGCTCGGCGGCAAGAAGCCTGTCCGTTCCGGCCAATGCGCGACAGGCCCTGCAGGCGCTCGTGCGTGAGACATTCACTGGTTTGCGCGAAATGGCGGTCGGAATGGCTGCCGTGCGCGAGGTGACACCGCGGATGTTGGCGCTGATCGTCTCGAGCGGTGAACGGCTGAGCGCTCAGCTGATGTCGGCTGCCTTACGTGCGGCGTCCTTGCGCTGCGAGAATGTCGACGCGTCGGAAGTGATCTTCACGCACGATAACGCGCCGAATGCGACGCCAAACCTGCGTGCGACGACGCGCGCTGCGCGCCGCAAGCTTAAACCTCTCCTGTCGCGCGGCATAATTCCGATTGTCCCGGGATACTTCGGTACTTCCCCGGCTGGTGACGTCGTGACGCTCGGTCGTGGCGGTTCCGATCTCACAGCGACGCTGCTCGCGCGTGCCCTCGGCGCTTCCGACGTCTTCCTCTGGAAGGACGTGCCCGGACTCATGACGGCAGATCCGCGCACGGTGCCTAACGCGCGCGTCCTGCCGCACGTGACGCCGCGCGAGGCGGCCGAGCTGGCGTATTACGGCGCCAAGGTGTTGCACCCGCGCGCGTTGATTCCGCTGCACGAGCGCACGACGCGCATTCGCATCCGGCCGTTCGCCGATCAGTCTGTTTCTGGAACGGACATCTCTCCGCGACGCGCGACAGCGGCCTATCCAGTCACCGCTGTTTCCGCGATTCCCGCCCTCGCGCTTGTGACGGTCGAAGGGAACGGAATGCTTGGCGTTCCCGGCATCGCGGCGCGCACCTTCGCGACGCTGCACCGCGAAGGCGTTTCCGTCTCGCTCATCTCGCAGGCGTCGTCCGAGCATTCGATCTGCCTGACGGTGCCTGACGAGTCGGCGGACACAGCCCGTCAGGCGCTGCGCGCCGCTTTCGCCGACGACGTGGCTCAGGGGAACATCGACGGCGTTCAGGTGCGCCGCGATGTCGGGGCGCTGGCTCTGGTCGGACGCGGGATGTCCGGCACGCCCGGCATTGCCGCACGCGCGTTCGAGGCGCTGGCTTCGGCCAGCATCAACGTCGTCGCGATCGCGCAGGGCGCCTCAGAGCTCAACATCTCGATCATCGTCGAGAGGCGGAATCTCGAGGCGGCGATCCGCCGGGTGCACGCGGCATTTCAACTGGATCGCATCGGCGGCGGCACGGTTGCGCGCGACGCGCGCTGCGACGTTGTGCTCCTTGGGTTCGGTGTCGTGGCGCGCGCACTCGCCGACTTATGGCCGCGCCGAGCGCGCGGCGGTGTACGCGTGCGCATTGTAGGCGCGATCGACCGCAGCGGCTACATCTTCGACGCCAATGGCCTAACGCGGAGCCGAGTCGCGCGACTGGCGCGCGAGAAGGATGCCGGCGCCGCGCTCGCCAAGCTCCCTGGCGGCAAAGCGGCATCTCCACGCGCAGCGGTCGCCGCGATTGCGTCCCATGCGCTTTCACATCCAGTGCTCGTCGATCTCACCGCGGACGATACGGCGCCGGTGCTGCGCGAAGGGATCTCTTCGGGAATGGAGATCGTGCTGGCTAACAAGCGCCCGCTCGCTGGTCCGCTGGAAGAGATGCGCGGCTTGATGGCGACAGCGAAGGAGCACGGCCGGCGCATTCGGCACGAGACCACCGTGGGAGCCGGGCTACCCGTCATCGACACGTTCCACAAACTCGTGGAGGCCGGCGATCGCATCGCGCGTATCGAGGGAGCGACATCCGGCACGTTAGGCTTCCTCATGACGGAGCTGGAGCGTGGCCGCGCGTTCTCCGATGCGCTCGCCCGCGCGATGTCGTTAGGTTATACCGAGCCTGATCCGCGAGACGACCTGTCCGGCATGGACGTGGCGCGCAAAGCGCTCATCCTTGGGAGGCTGATGGGGTTTTCCGGCGAGCTGCGCGACGTCGAGGTCGAATCGCTCCTCCCGGAGTGGACACGCGCGCTGTCGCGCGATGCATTTCTCCGGCGGGTCCGTGAGCTGGACCCGGAATGGCACGGGCGCGTCGACGCCGCGCGCAAGCGCGGCCGGGTGCTGCGCTACTTGTCCACTGTAACGGCGCGCAGAGTTCACGTCGGCTTGCGCGAAGTCGCAGAGGGGTCGGCCTTCGCCACCCTGCGCGGAACGGACAACCAGCTGGTCTTCACCACGGCGCGCTATCGCAGCAATCCGCTCGTCATCAAGGGCCCTGGTGCCGGCCCGGGCGTCACAGCCGCTGGCGTGCTGAACGATATCCTGCATCTGGCCGGCGCGCGGTGAGCTCGCCTAACGCGGTCACCGTGCAGGCTCCCGGCTCCATCGGCAACCTCGGTCCTGGGCTCGATGTGCTCGGCTGTGCGCTTACAGGCGCATTCGACAGCGTCACGGTTCGACTGACGGATTTGCAAGGCATCACGATTAGCGACGCCGGCGCCCCTGAGCTGCCGACCGACCCCGATCGCCACGCTGCCGCTCTCGCTGCGATGGCTGTCCTGCGTCGCACCGCCACGCGTCGAGGTTTGACGATCTCCTGCCGCAAAGGGCTGCCGCTTGCCGGCGGACAAGGGGGCAGCGCTGCGTCCGCAGTGGCGGGTGCCATGGCGACGAACCATTTGTTGGGCGAGCCGCTCGCCTCGCGCGAGCTGCTGAGTTGCTGTCTCGAAGCGGAGACCGCTGTCGCCGGGCGGCACCTCGACAACATCGCGCCCAGTCTATTGGGCGGAATCATTCTCGTGCGCTCGATCGATCCCATCGACGTTCACTTTCTGCCGGTGCCGCCGGAACTCCGCATCGTTCTAGCCTTGCCGCAACAGCGATTGTCGACGGCCGAAGCCCGCGCGGCGCTTCCGCAGTCAGTCACTCGCGAAACCGCGGTGCACCAGATGGCGCACGTCGCGGCAATGGTGCATGCGCTGCACGCTGGAGATCTCGCGCTGCTCGGCGCAGCCATTGTCGACCGCATCGCGGAGCCCGCACGCGCCCCGCTCATCCGTGGCTTCACGCAGGTGAAACGCGCCGCGCTCGAAGCTGGTGCGTTAGGTGCGTCCATCTCGGGAGGCGGTCCTACTGTCTTTGCTCTCTGCGGCGACGACATTTCGGCGCGCCGCGTCGCGGCCGCGATGCAGACCGCCTTCGAAAGTGACGGGGTGCGTTGCCACACGCGCGTGGCAAAGATCGACGAGGCCGGCGCGCGCGTCGTCCCGACGGAGCCCACATGAACAATCCAGCGCCGAGCGTCCTGCGCTGCGAGGTCTGCGGCGCGCAGTACGGCGAAACGGACGCACGGACCGCGTGCGATTGTGGTGGACTGCTTAGCGTTGCGCACCCGGCTCCGTCGGAAAGCGGCCGTGCGCTGCGGGCGCGCTTCGCGCTGCGCCGGGGCAGCGTCAGCCCGCACGCGAGCGACCAATCAGGCGTCTGGCGCTATCAGGAGCTCGTTATGCCGAGCGCGCGCCGGATGGTTTCGCACCCCGAGGGAAACACTCCGCTGCTGACGTCGCCGCGCACCGCATCGTATGTCGGCGTTAGGCAGCTCTACCTGAAGCACGAAGGGCACAATCCGACCGGTTCATTCAAAGACCGTGGCATGACGGTCGCTATCACGCAGGCCGTGCGCGTCGGCGCGCGCGCCGTCGGCTGTGCGTCGACAGGAAATACGTCAGCGTCGTTGGCGGCATATGCGGCGCTCGGCGGTCTCAAAGCGATTGTGCTGGTTCCAGAAGGCCACGTGGCGTTAGGCAAGCTGGCGCAAACGATCGCGCATGGTGCGCGCACGCTCGCTGTCCGGGGGGACTTCGACGCGTGCTTGCGGCTCATGCGCGAGGCGCAGCGCGCGCTTGGCGTATATCTCGTCAACTCGGTGAATCCTTGGCGTATCGAGGGTCAGAAAACCATCGTGGCCGAGTTGACCGAGCAGCTGGCGTGGGACCCTCCGGACTGGATCGTGTTGCCGGCTGGCAATCTCGGCAATACCGCCGCGTTCGGTAAAGCGCTCGTGGAGATGCTGGACCTGCAGTTGATCGATCGGCTGCCGCGATTGGCCGCGGTGCAAGCAGCAGGAGCTGCTCCCTTCGCCGCGAGCTTCGCGCAAGGTTTTTCGCAACGTCTGCGCGTCGAACCAAATACCGTTGCGTCCGCTATTCGCATTGGTGATCCCGCTTCATTCGATCGTGCCGTGGCCGCGATTCGGAACACCGATGGCGTCGTGGTCTCCGTGCCTGACGAGGACCTGCTCGAAGCCAAGGCGATAGTTGATGCGTCAGGCGTCGGCTGCGAGCCTGCGAGTGCAGCAAGTGTCGCGGGAGCGCGCCAACTTGTCAGGCAAGGCATCGTTAGACCGGAGCAGCGTGTCGTCGCAATTCTCACCGGTCACTTGCTGAAAGACCCGGAAGTGGTGCTGGACTACCACCGCGATGGTCAAGGCACGGCGAAACTCGCCAATCCTCCTGTGATAATCGATCCAACGCTTCTCGCACTGGAGAAGGTCGCGTTCTCTCAGACAGAGACGTGAGACTTTCCGCGCTTTGATCTTCGTCCCAGACAGGGGTTTGTGGTTGAGACCGGTCACGCATAGTTTTTGCCCACAGAAGTAGCGTTTGTGTTGGCGTACGGCCGCCTCACAGAAGGATCGCGTGCGGCGCACGGACTCGCATTCCTAACGGGGGCTTCATGAAACTCCACCGAATACTCGGTGTGGCGGCTGGCCTGGCGGTGGTGACGGCTGCGCCGATCGCCCAAGCGCAGAATCCAGGCACATTGGAGTTAGGTGCCTTTGGGCAGTACACGATTTTCGACAAAGAGCTGAACTTCGACAACGCGTTCGGTGTGGGCGCGCGGGCCGGTTTTTTCATCATCAAGTGGCTCTCGGTCGAGGGTGATATCTCCATCCAGCAGACCAAGTCCAACGTTCAGGGCGAAGACATCACGTATCGCCCGATGCGATTCATGGTCGTTACGCACTGGCCGATCGCTGAAAAGGCGCGGCTGCATCTGGGCGCGGGTTACGTGCAGTCGGTGTACGATGGGCGGCTGACGCCTAACGTGTACGAGGACGGCATCACTGGCATCGCCGGCGTGCGTATCTGCACGGGGCAGCGCTGGGGACTGCGCTTGGACGCCGTTCCAACGTACCATCCGTCGCCTAACCAGCAACCGCTCAACGGCACGTCGTTGCACTGGAGCGTCCGCGGCGGCTTGTCGTTCTATACGCGCGGTGGTTGCCTTGGCGAGAAGTTCGATTGGTCGATGACGGTGGCACCGGCGACTGTGACGCTGCGCCGCGGTGCATCGCAGAACCTCGCGATCAGCGGCACGGACATGAAGGGCCGCAGCGTTCTTGCGGCACGCTTCCGCAATCAGTCGTGCACGTCGAGCGATCCGGCCGTCGCGACCGCTGACAACGCCGGTCGCGTTACAGCCGTTCGCGCCGGGACAGCGACAATCACATGCAGCGCGATGGTCAGTGGCATAACGAAGAGCGGCACATCGAATGTCACGGTGCCCTTCCCGACCTGGACGATATCGGTGAGCCCAGCGACAGCAACGCGTGACACGGGTCAGACGGTGCAGCTCGCAGTGACGGCGCGCGATGAAGACAACGTCGATGTGTCGGCCGGCGCCACATGGAGCTCGTCGAACGCGAACGTCGCCTCGGTGAGTGCAACTGGGCTCGTTAGGTGCGTCAGCGGCGGATCGGCGACGATCACTGCCAGCAAGACGCAGTACAACGAAACCAAGAGCGCGACGGCGCAGATCACATGTAACCAGCCGCCGCCACCACCGCCGCC
>DATBKN010000135.1:0-5766 GCA_036555845.1 Gemmatimonadaceae bacterium
TTTCGCGTGCCCCCACGCCGGAACTCGACTAGATCGTAGCCGAGGCCGTCAACTTGTTGTTGTACAAATGCTTCCAAGTCCGAGCTCATGTCCCTTCTAGGTCACTTATGAGAACAAAAAAATGTGGGGGGCCACCCCACATTTCGGCGCGTGCTCTTTGCGCGACGTTCAGAATGTAGAGTCGAACGTAGGGGGCGTCAAGCGATCCGGGCGACGACGGCGATGTGACGTGCGGCATCCCCAGCGCGGTGCGAAAAGAAGCGCCCGTTATGACAGCGCGTGCAGTATTCAGAGACGCTGATGCCGCGGACGCCGACGCGTTCGAGCTGTTTGCCTAACACCTCGCGCAGGTCGAGAAACGTGGGCTCCTGCACCACGTCTCCCCGAACCGCGCGAATGACCTCCGGACCCACCTCGTAGCATTTGCCGCAGATCGCGGGGCCCAGGTGCGCGTGGCAATCCGCGAGCGACAGACCACGCGCCGCCAAGTCCTGTGCCGCTTGATCGATGATACCGCCGGCAACTCCACGCCAACCAGCGTGCAGCAAACCGACGACGCCGCTCGGATGGGCGAGAAAGACAGGGACGCAATCGGCGAGCGTGACTGCCAACGCGGTCTTGGGAGCGAAGGCTAGATGGCCGTCAGCGTCAGGCACGCGCAGCCACCCTGACCACCCCTCGTTATGTACGACGACACGGCGCCCGTGCACCTGCTTCGCGTACGCGAAACGAGCCACTCCCAGCTCATCCTGCACATCGAGCCAGCGCGCGACAACTTCGCCGGCGGGCCGGCCGCCGATGATGTTGAAGTCGCCGCGCTCGCGCGTAGTCGTGAACGCAATGATCGAAGGGAAGTCGAACGCTAGGACCGGTTCGACGCCGGCCGGCACCTGCGCGGTCACGCGTTGTCAGTCGTTCTCGTTATGCTCGCGCCCAGCGCATTGAGGCGTTCGTCGATGCGCTCGTATCCGCGCTCGATCTGCTCGGCGTGCTCGATCACGCTGCGGCCCTTGGCGCTCAACGCGGCGAGCAGCATCGCCATCCCTGCACGGATATCGGGAGACGACACGCGTGCTGCGCGCAACGCTGTGGGACCCGCCACGAGCGCGCGGTGCGGGTCGCACAGCACAATGCGCGCGCCCATTGAGATGAGCTTGTCGACGAAGAACAAGCGTGACTCGAACATCTTCTCGTGCATCAGGATCAGCCCTGCGCACTGCGTGGCTGTAACTATGGCGATCGACATGAGATCGGCTGGAAACGCCGGCCATGGTTGATCCGCGAGTGTCGGCACGTGTCCGCCGAGGTCAGCTCTGATCTCCGGCGCCTGATCTTCCGGGATCTCGAGCGCGTCGCCGTGCACGCGCACCTGGAGACCCAAGCGCTCGAAGCCCAACAGCGTCGATCGCAGATGCTCTACGCCGACGTCTTCGATACGCAAGCCGCTGCGCGTGACAGCAGCGAGGCCAATGAACGACCCGACTTCGATGTGATCGGGTCCGATCGTGTGCGTGGCGCTGCCTAACGCCATTCCGCCTTCTATCGTCATGACGTTGGAGCCAATGCCATCGATACGTGCTCCCAGGGCCGACAGGAAGCGCGCGAGATCCTGCACGTGCGGTTCGCTCGCCGCGTTGCGCAGTACTGTCTTCCCCTTCGCCGCGGCGGCAGCCATGAGCGCGTTTTCAGTCGCCGTCACACTGGGCTCATCCAAAAAGATGTCGGCGCCGCGAAGCTCCTTGGCTCGAAAGGAGAACTGGTCGCGGGCGTCGACGCTGGCACCGAGTCGCTCGAGCACGTGGAAGTGCGTGTCGACCCGACGGCGACCAATTACGTCGCCACCGGGCGGCGGGAGGACCACCTCGCCGCAGCGCGCCAAAACTGGAGCAGCGAGCAGGATGGAGGCGCGAATGCGAGCGCAGAGTCGAGCGTCCAACTCCGCTGTGCGAACGACCTTGGCGTGCACGCGTAGCTCGTTCGAATCGTGCCACGTCGCCTCGGCACCCACGGACCGCAGCAGCTCCACGAGCGTCTCCGTGTCACGGATGCGGGGCACGTTATGCAGCGTGACAGGCTTCTCGGTGAGAAGCGCAGCGGCGATGATCGGGAGGGCTGCATTCTTGTTGCCTGAAGGCCGTATGCTGCCGGAAAGCCGGCGGCCGCCTTCGACAACGTACTGCACAGTGGCCATTGCGAGCGTTAGGGTAACGGGTGGAGGAGCGCGAAGATATGACGGGCTCGTCGTAGGCAGTCAAGCTAGCGGCAAGCTCACCCTTGAGCGTCGCCATGCTGGTGAAGAGCTTGCATGAGAGGAAAGTGAAGGCAGTTCTCTTTCACACAGACCGACATGCTACTGATTGCGCAGGTCTCGAGCGGAATGGCGACGTGGGCAGCGGTAAGCCAGATCGTCGTCGGATTTCTGGTCGCAGTGCTTTTGGACGGTGTGGTTTTCGTTCTGTTGACGTTACGGAAGGCGGTTGTTCAGCTCACCACTTTGGTTCAGCGAACGGCAGGTGACGTCTCCGGCATGACGCGCGACGCGAAAACGATTCTCGAAGACGTGCGGGTAACAGTGACGATCGCGCGGCGTGAGATCGAGCATGTGGGCGGCGTTGTGCACAAGGGAGCGGATCGTGCGGATCATGTGCTCGCGCTGGCGCATCGCCGCATCCGGAGAGTCGATCGACTGCTGGAGGACACTCAGAATCAGGTCAAGGACCTCGCGGACTCAGCAGCGTCGACCGTTAGGCATCTCGGTTCCGCGGCGTATCTGGCTCGCGCGCTGTTGACGCGTGGTAAGAAGCGTCGCGCAAAAAAACGCACGGAGGCCGAGCTGAAGGTCGAGATTCGCGACCGCGAGGCGGAAGACGACAAGGAATGAGACCGTGGAGTTTTGTCGCATGCGTTGTCTGCGCGCTGTTGATCGTCGCGCTGGTGCCAGCGTCGGCGTGGGCATGGACGCCTGGGACGCACGTCTATTTAGGCGAGGCAGTCCTCCGCGCCCCTGAGCTGCTGCCTGCGAGTGTGGGCGAATTGGTCCGCGCTTTTTCGTACGACTTTCTGTACGGGTCGATAGCGGCCGACACGAGCATTGCCAAGAAATACGCCGTGACGGGTCGCAACTGTCATGCGTGGTCGGTCGGGCTCGAGATCTACGACAAAGCGCGCGACGAACCGCTCAGAGCTTTCGCGTTAGGCTATCTCGCGCATCTCGCTGCCGACGTGGTTGCGCACAACTATTTCGTGCCCTATCGCCTCACGGTGACGTCGAGCACTGTCGCGCTGGGCCATAGCTACTGGGAGAATCGCTTCGAGACGCATCTCGGCGAGCGAGTATCTCGCCGCGCGAGGGAGTTGATCCTGCTGGATCACTCGCGCAGCGACGCGCACCTCGATCGCATTCTCAGCCCGACGATTTTCTCGACGCCAACGAACCGTCGAATCTTTCGCGGAATGGTGCGCGTCGGGGATTCCGATTCGTGGCAGCGCATCTTCCAGCTAATGAGCGAGCGGAGCCGCTGGGACCTCGCGGACATCGACGTGAGCGGCTACCTCGGCCGCGCGTTCGACTATGTAATAGATGTGTTATCGCTGCTGGATCGCTCCGAAGCGCAGGGTCAGGACCCGTCAGGAACGCGGGCGCTTCGGATGGCGAAGCGCGTCCGGCGCGAAGCTTTGGGGATCCGGTCAGTCGCTGGCGCGGGACAACCGGGAGACGCGCGCGCTGCACACAAGGCCGCTGCAAAGCACTTCAGCATGCCGACAACGGCCTTGGATCACTCGCGGCGTCTGATCATTCCGCTTTACCCGCCGCCTCCGCCCGCGCGCGACGCCAACAACTGATTGACGCGCTTTGGGTCGGCGCGTCCCTTCGACTCCTTCATCACGAGCCCGACCAGAACGCCTAACAACTTTTGCTCGCCGGCGACGAAGCGTTGCGCTTCGGCCGCGTGCGCGTTCCACACGGCATCGATCCAACCGGTCAGCGCTGATTCGTCGCTGACCTGCAAAAGGCCCTCGCGCTCGGCGATCGTCGACGCGCTATCACCTGTCGATCGCATTGCAGCGAAGACTTGCTTGGCTGCGTTGCGGCTCAAGCGACCATCGCGAACGAGGTCGAGGAGCTGCGCCAAAGCGCTCGGCGCGACTCGCAAGTCCGAGATCCCGATCTTCTCGTGATTCAACGCCGCGAGGACGTCGCCGATCACCCACGTCGCCGCGGCCTTCGCGTCGCCGTGCGCGGCTGCTACAGCCTCGTAATAGTCCACCAGTTCGCGACTAGCCACGAGCACCTCGATGTCCTGAGCACCTAACGCGAAGACGCTGCGCATGCGTTCGCGACGCGCCGAGGGAAGTTCAGGGAGTGTAGTCCGCATTTGGGCGAGCCACGTATCGCTCAGCACAAGCGCAGGGAGATCCGGGTCTGGAAAGTATCTATAGTCGTGGCTCTCTTCCTTGCTGCGAGCCGGGCGGATCTCACTACGCGCAGCGTCCCAGAGCATCGTTTGCTGGACGACTCGTTCGCCGCGGTCCAGCAGCGCACACTGACGTGAGAACTCGGCGTCAAGCGCGCGCTCCACTGCCGAGAACGAGTTCATGTTCTTGATCTCAGTCTTGGTACCTAGCGACGTGGCCCCGGACACGCGGACGCTGATGTTCGCGTCCACGCGGAGGCTCCCCTCCTCCATGTTGGCGTCGCTGACGTCGAGATACTCGAGAATGAGCTTCAGCTCGCGCAAATACTCGCGCGCCTCGGCGGCCGATCGGATGTCAGGTTCACTGACGATCTCGATGAGCGGGACGCCGGCGCGGTTGAGATCGATCGCGCTTGCTTGAGGAAAGCGATCGTGAATCGACTTCCCCGCGTCTTCTTCCATGTGGACGCGCGTGATCGTTACGCTGCGCGGGACTCGTTCGGCGCCACTGGCGAACGCTACGGCGCCACGCGTAGCAAGCGGCTGATCGTATTGCGAGATCTGATATCCCTTCGGCAGGTCGGGATAGAAGTAGTGTTTGCGGGCGAAGACCGATCGGGCGTGAAGCTCGCACCCTAACGCAACCGCGGCACGGGTCGCCAACTCGACAGCTTTCTGGTTCAACACCGGCAACGCCCCGGGAAGGCCGAGGCAGACGGGACATGTGTGTGAATTGGGCGCCGCGCCGAAGTCCGTGGAGCAGCTGCAGAATGCCTTGGTGCTCGTGCTGAGCTGCACGTGCACCTCGAGGCCCACGACCATTTCGTACGCCGCGACGCTCACGACGCGACCCCTTGTCCCAACGCCTGCTCCAGTGCGTAGGCCGCCGCGAGCATGGGGCGTTCGGCGAAGTGCGGTGCGAGGAACTGTCCGCCGATCGGGAGTCCATCGATCGTGCCGATCGGCAATGACAGCGCGGGGATGCCCGCCAGGTTTGCCGTCACTGTGAAGATGTCACTCAGGTACATCTCGTATGGATCGGCTGTCTTGGCGCCTAACGCAAAGGCGGGAGTCGGCGTTGTGGGTGTAAAGAGCAGATCGATGCCTGACGCGAATGCGTTGCGCAGCTCGGCTGCTATCAGCGCGCGCACGTCCATCGCCTTGCGATAGTATGCGTCGTAGTAACCCGCGGAGAGGACGTATGTCCCCAGCAGAATGCGGCGTGTCACTTCCGGTCCAAAACCGCTTGAACGCGTCGCCTCGTACATCTCGGGGAGGCTCGGCCGCGAGACGCGGCGACCATAACGAACGCCGTCGTACCGCGCGAGGTTCGACGACGCTTCAGCCGGCG
>DATBKN010000136.1:0-7987 GCA_036555845.1 Gemmatimonadaceae bacterium
TTGATCACGTTGCCGCGCTCGAGCTCGCGCAGATACTGCGTGTAATTGATGGACGCTGAAGCGTCTCCGCGCGCGTTGGAGAACTGAATGACCGCGACGGGAATCAGGATCACCAGAATCCAAAACGACAGCGTCTTGGAGAAGCGGCTCCAGTTGAACGACCGTTTGGGGGGCGTGGGTGCCATGTCAGATCACTAAGACTTCAAGCTGGCAATGTACGGTAGGTGTCGGAAATTCTCTGCGTGGTCGAGCCCGTAACCTACAAGGAATTCGTTGGGTGCATCGAAACCTACGAACTTCGTTGGATGCGACAGATGAGCCGCAATGTGCTTGTGAAGGAACGCGCAAATCTCCAGCGATTGAGGGTGTCGGGCGGATAGCAACTGCATCAAATGATTGAGCGTTCTACCCGAATCGACAACGTCCTCTACCAAAAGGATGTGTTTCCCCTGCAAAACCGTCTCCGGATCATACACCAGTCGGACGTTTCCGGACGAAACCATCGCGTCCCCGTAGCTGGCCGCGACCAGGAAATCGACATGCAGGGGCCGCTTGATACTACGTACCAAGTCGCTCAAAAAGATGAAACTGCCCTTCAATAACCCAAGGACGAGAAGATCTCCATCGGGATACGAAGACGTAATTTGGTCGCCGAGTTCACGTACACGCTGGGCAATCGCCGCCTCGGTGTAGACGATCCGGCGGACAGCGCGACCGTCGAGTCTGGGATCAGCCGGCGCGTCGTTCACAGATCATGTACGTGAGTGGAGGTCCGAGTTTTTCACTCGGGGCCAGCGGCTCACAGATTCCGGGTACCCAAACAACTCCGTTTTCGCCGACGACAACTGGCCAGCTCTTCCGTTCGCTAACTGGAATCGCCTGCTCGCTGAAATAGCGCTTTACGCGTCTTGGCGATCTCTGGCCATTGGCCCAAACGCGGTCGCCAGGTTGCCACGCGCGCACCAGAAGATGAGCAGGTTGCTCAACGGCAGCGGCCCAGCTGCTGCCGCTCCTCGCGACGTGCGTGCGGAATGCGCGCGCGGAAACGCGACGGAAGCGCCACATGCCGAATTCGACCGCCGAACCGAGCTCCACGGTTGGTGGGGCGATCGCCGCGTCGCGCCTGACGCGAATTGTCTCCGCGGTGCGCTCGAGGGTAATGCCCCCGCCACACGCGGCCTGTTGGCCCGTCCGGGATCGCACCGAAAAATCGGTAGCTCGCGCAACACCGCGCCGATCAAGAGGAACCCCGAGGTGAGCGACGAACGCTGGCCACAGGAGCGCCAGCGACTCCGGCGCCAGTCCGTCGAGCGCTGGAGCCGATACATCGACGCCGTGGGTGTCGCTTGCGACGACGTAGCCTCGGGCAAGCCGCTCGGTCTCGCGGCGCAGGCGCGCGGCGCGCTTCGACAGGTCGAGGATGTCCCTTTCGAAGCTCGGGCTCACGGCGCGGATCGCGGGAAGCAAGTCGTGCCGCACGCGGTTGCGCAGAAATGCTCGAGACGAGTTCGTCGGATCATCCACGTGCGCGATCGCGTGCGCGTGCGCGCAGCGTTCGATGGCGCGGCGGCTGACGCCGAGCAGCGGGCGCACGATTGGGCTTGCCGCGTAGAGTCCCGCCAAGCCGCGCGCGCTTGCGCCGCGCAGCAGGCGCATAACGACAGTTTCGACCTGATCGTCGCGCGTATGCGCGGTCACGATCGTGGCGCCGCGCCGAGCTGCGACCGATCGCAGGAAGCTCCAGCGCATCTCGCGCCACTCAGCCTCGCTCGAGCCGGCAACGCGAGCGCGGCCGGAGACGACGTCGATCCCACGTGCGCGCGCGGTCGACCTAACGAGTCGGGCGGCGCGCGTTGCGTGTGGCCCGGTGCCGTGGTCGAACGTCGCGACGGTGCAGCGCTGCCTTACGCCGCGCCGCCGTGCCGCCAGATTCAGCAGCAGCATCGAGTCGACGCCGCCGGACACTGCCAGGACGATTGGACCGCGGACGCGCGCCAGTGCGCGACCGACCATCTGGCCCAGAAGCCTCGGCGACTGTGTCGTCGGCATGCGTCGCAATGTAATCGGCGCAGGCTGGCCCGAGGACTCGGCGCTCGCTAGCTTCTCAGCAGATTCGTACCTCAGAGAGGAACTGGACGTGGAGACGCATGGTCCCCTCGGCACGCTATGGGTTGGTCTCGGGCTCGGCGCGTACTTCCTTGCGCTGACGTGGCTGAACCTTTTGCTCGGCCACATGCTGACGCCGCTCTTCCTCATTCCGATCACGTGGCTTCAGGACGCTCTTCAACAGCGCCGGCAGCGTAAGGCGAAGTGACACAACGGCGCTACGGCGCCCGTAGTCATGCACGTGGGACGGAGCGGGGACTCCGTCCCTTCGTCGTTTCGGCCTTCCCCCTCTTTGTCGGAGCCTAACGGTCATGGGTATCATCATCTTGCTGGTCGTACTCGCGATCTTCGTTTTCTGGGGAGTCGCGTCGTACAACGGGCTAATCGCGCTCAAGAATCAGGTTGAGAACGCGTGGAAGCAGATCGACGTGCAGCTCAAGCGGCGCCATGATCTGATTCCGAACCTCGTGAACACTGTCAAAGGCGCGATGAACTTCGAGCGGCGGACGCTCGAAGCCGTCATCGAAGCGAGGAACAAAGCGATCTCAGTCGGATCGTCCAATGCGGGCGTCGCGGCGACAGCCCAGGCGGAATCACAGCTGACTGGCGCGTTGCATCGCTTGCTCGCTGTCGTCGAAGCGTATCCTCAGCTCAAAGCGACTGAGAACGTCGGTCAGTTGCAGGAAGAGCTGACAACGACTGAAAACAAAATCGCGTTCGCGCGGCAGCTCTATAACGACGTGTCCACGCAGTACAACACGAAGCAGCGGCAGATCCCCACGGTGTTCGTCGCGGGCTTCGCCGGCGCGAGTCCCGTGGAGTTGTGGGAGATCACGGATGAAGCCGAACGCGCGGTTCCTAAGGTGGAGCTTAGTTAGGGACGTCGGTGACCGCTTCGCCTGCCGTCGATTACTCCGAGCCCGTCGATCTTTTTTCGCAGCAGACACGAAACCGGCGGCGATCCGCTTGGCTCGTCGTCGGTTTCATCCTGTTCTTCGCGTGGTTGGGATTCGGCGGCGACTATATCGCCTATCTGTACACAGAAGGCGGAGAGCCGGAGCAGTATCACCATGTAATTCCGTTTCTCGGCGTGGTGCTGACGCTGCTCGGCGGCGGTATCGCGATGCATGCGTGGCGGTCGGGGCCGTCGGACGTGCTCAAGTCGACCGGGGCGCGCGAGATTATTGATCCGCAGAGCGAAGTGGAGAAGCAGTACGTGAATGTTGTGCACGAGATGGCAATAGCGAGCGGACTGCCGAATCCGCGCATCTGGATCGTCGACGATCCGGACCCTAACGCGTTCGCCACCGGTCGCGACGAGCGCAACGCTCACATCGCGGTCACTGAGGGATTGCTCCTCACCGTCGATCGCTCTGAGCTACAAGCCGTCGTCGCCCACGAGCTGGGACACGTCAAGAACCTCGACGTGCGGCTGATGACCCTCCTCGCCGCGCTCGTTGGGACAATCCTGCTCGTGTCCGACGGTCTGTGGAGGGTGCTGTTTCGGTCCCGCGTTGGAGGCGGACGGCGCAGCAGCAATAAGAAGGACGGCAACCCGCTCGCCCTCGTCCTGCTCGTCGTGTGGCTGATCAGCTGGATACTCGCGCCGATCATCGTGCGGTTTTTGGCCTTGTCAGTCAGCAGGCAGCGCGAGTATCTGGCTGACGCAATGAGCGCGCAGTTCACGCGCAATCCGCTGGCTCTCGCCAGTGCGCTGGAGAAGATCGAACACGCCGCTGAGCCGACGAAGCAGATCAAGCGCGGTACCGCGCACCTCTGCATCGCCGACCCGCTGGGGCGTCGCGCGAACATGAGCGACGGTTGGTTCGCGCAGCGTTTTGGCACGCATCCGCCGATGGCCATGCGCGTCGCGCGGCTCAAGGCGATGGGTTACCGCTCGCTCAAGGCGACTAGCTGAGATGTGGTGCGCGCGCTGGCGGCGAGCGCTTGGCGTCGCCGGATGCGCACTTGCGTTAGGCAGCCCGCTGACCGGCAGGGCGCAGAGCATCACACAACCGGCGCAGGCGTGGCGCACGCTGACCACCGAGCACTTCGTCTTTCACACGCCCGCGCGGCTGGAGGCGTGGACGCGGCACGTCGCATCGCGCATGGAGAGCTACGCGGCCGCCGTCACCGCATTCGTGGGCAACACGCCGACAGGGCGCGTGACTGTGCTCGTGGACGATCCGACGGGAGACGCCAACGGCTTCGCCGTTCCACTGTTAGGCGAGCCGCTCATCATGATGTGGCCGACTCCTCCAACGCCATCGATCGGTTTCGGTGAGTTTCGCGAATGGGGAGAGATTCTGGCCGTGCACGAGTTCGCGCACATCGCACACCTCACATATCCGTCGCGCAACCCGCTGGAACGTTTCTGGTGGTCGTTCCTCCCGGCTCGTGTCGGACCTGTTGCCCAGCGAAGCCCTCCCTGGGTGTTCGAGGGCTTTGCCACTCTCGTGGAGGGACGCCTAACGGGTGACGGACGACCGCACTCGGCGGGGCGAGCCGCGGTGCTGCGGCAGTGGGCGCTCGCCGGAAAGCTGCCGCCGTACTCGGGGCTTGATAACGCCGGCAGCTTCATGGGCGGCGCGATGCGCTACCTGGTGGGATCGGCGTATCTCGAGTGGCTCGTGGAGCGGAAAGGCGATGCGAGTCTCGAGCACGTTTGGCGGCGACTCAGTGCGCGCCAACCGCGTTCGTTCGCGCAAGCATTCGCCGGCGTGTACGGCACCTCGCCCGATGACCTGTACGGCCGATTCGTTGTCGATCTGACCGAGCGAGCCCTGCGCGCGAGGGCAGCGGTACGCGGGCTCGAGCCGAGCGAGGGAGAACTCTTTCAGCACCTCGAGGGAAACACGGGCGAGCCGGCTGTCTCGCCCGACGGTGCGTACCTCGCCGTGCCTCTGCGTCGCATCGGGCAACCGGCCCGTCTCGTCGTGTGGCGCGCCGATTCAGCCGGCATCGACAGCGGCTTCGTTAGGCGTCGCTCGCGCATCCTCGTGCGCGATTCGCTTGACGTGGCGCCGTTCGACTCTTTCCCCCTGCCGCGGCGGGTAATGGCAACTCTCAGAGCCGTGGCCGGTGCTGGTTATAACAATCCTCGCTGGCTGCGGGGTGGCAATGAGATTCTGGTCAGCCGCGAGGTGCCGTTAGGCAATGGGTATTCGCGCGCCGACCTATTTGTCTGGAGCTGGAAGAACGGGCGCGTGCGTCGGGTCACGCGCGGCGCGGGGATTCGTTTCGCCGATCCATCGCCCGATGGGCGCAGCGCCGTCGGATCCCGCTGTGACGCTGGCCGCTGCGGGCTGGTTCTCGTGAACCTCGCGACCGGAGCCTGGACCGAGTTGGTGCGCGGCACTTTCGACGACGTCTGGCATCGTCCGCGTTGGTCCACCGATGGAAGCCGAATCGCCGCGAGCGTGCATCGCAATGGACGCTGGCAGGTGGCTGTCCTTCAAGCCAACGGCGAGGTCGCTCCTTCCATTGCGCCTAACGACGCAGCCGAGCGCTACTCGCCGGTCTGGGTCGGCAACGAGCTGATTGTCGTCAGCGAAAGGGGCGGTATTCCAAATCTCGAGCTGTACGATCCGGCTTCAGGCGGCGTACACGTCGTTACGCGCTCGTTGGGCGCTGTCGCAGCGCCTGACAGAGTCGACGACGGCGGCCTGATCTGGTATCTCGATCTTCACCCCAAGGGCTGGGACGTGCGCCGTTACTTCGGTGCAGTCAAGCCAACGCCTGACACAATAGCGCTCGGCTCCGAGCTCGCTCCAGTCGCGCCGGCCGGCGCTGCTCCAGCGTCATCGTTCGACTCGAGCACCGTGTCCGCCCGCAATTACGGTCTCGGGCCTCGCAACTGGCGCTACCTTCCCGGCTTCGCCGCCGGCGCGGATGGCGCCTATGGCCTCCTTGCGATCACCAACTACGACCCAGCCGGCAAGCTCGGGATTCTCGCGCAAGGCGCGTACGGCCAGCGCCGCGCCTGGCGTGGCGGCTCGTTAGGCGCCGCGTGGCGCGGCTGGCCAGCCTTCGACGTCGTCGCCAGCGGCTTCATGACACAATTCCCCGCAGCGAGAGGAACCAGCAACCCGCGCTTCGACGGCGGGGCGCTCAGCGTCGATCGCGCGTTCGACTACGGAGCCGCCGCATGGAGTTGGCAGATCGGCGCCAACGCTGGACGCGTCGAAGTCTCCGACAGCAATGCTTTTCATCGCGTTCAGGCATACGCCGAGCTTGGGTTTGCTCGGCGACAAAGCTCGGGCTTCTGGCGCTCGCTGAGTGTTCGGCTGCATGGCTCCGCTGGTGAGACCGGAACAGCCGACGTGCGACGTCGCGTCGCCTCGTTAGGCGTGACCACTGCTGTTGGCGGCCTTCGCCTGCGCCTCGCCGCGAGTGGCGGCCGCGTCTCGCTGGATCCGGACTCCAGCGCCGCCGGACCAGCCGGGGGCTTCGAGACCTTCCAGGTCGGCGGCCTTGCACCGCCGCTCTTCGACGCGCGAGTTCTGCCGCAACGCATCTCGCTCCCCGCGCTTCCCGCCGGAAGCGCCGCTGGACGCGCCTTCGTGTCCTATCGCACAACGCTCAGCGCACGGGGCCTTCCAGCCTCGCTGTACGGCGCGTGGTTTCGAGTGTACGATCCTAACGGCGACTGGAATCGCCTCATTGGCGCTGAAGGGGAGCAGACCTTCGCGTCCATCGGCTTTGCCAGTCTGCCGAACATCTCGCTGCAGTACGGCGCCGCTTACTCGATCGACGATCCGCGGCGGCATCGCTGGACCCTCTACGCTGGTGCACGCTTCGCACCCTAACGCGGCATGGACAAGGGCACTGTTCTCATCCTGGTCGGCCCCGAGTACGAAGATCTCGAGGTCTGGTATCCCAAGCTGCGTCTCGAAGAAGCCGGCTTCCGCGCTCCGATGGCCGGCATCGGTGAAGCCAGCTATCGCGGAAAGCACGGCTACCCCGCGACGATGGACAGCCACGTTCGCGACTACCGCGCCGACCAACTCGCCGGAATCCTGGCTCCGGGAGGTTGGGCGCCTGACAAGCTGCGTCGCGACCCGCAACTGCTTCAGCTCGTGCGGGACGTGCACGCGCAGGGCAAGCTGGTGGCGACGATCTGCCACGGACCCTGGATCCTCATTTCGGCAGGCATCGTTCGTGGGAAGCGCCTGACGAGCACTGTTGGAATCCGGGATGACGTCATCAACGCCGGCGGTTGCTGGGAAGACGCCGAAGTCGTGATCGATGGCAATATCGTCAGCTCGCGCGTTCCCAGAGACTTGCCGGCATTTGGACGGGCGATTGTAGACTGGCTCGAGGCCCACGGATAGCGTGGCGGGGGCGGCGCGTGCATCGTCATTGATACACGCGACAACACCGAGCCGATGCGCGCCCCGCGAAGTGGCCTAACGCTGATCGAAGTGATGATCGTGATCGCGATTCTCGCGATCATGGCGGCCATTGTGTATCCCAACGTCTTTCGGCAGAAGCCCACGCCCGCCGCGACCGAGATGACCGTTGTGGAGCATGCCAAAGCGCTCGCGATCGCGCGCTCGGAACCCGTGAGAGTGAGCATCCAACGCGACGGCACGTGGCAGATCGTTTCCGAGACCGCGCCAGGTTCGACACCTCTGGCGTCTGGCTCTCTGTCAGAAGCACCGCCACAGGCGTTGGTCCTGCGCGTGACTCAACTCGGCACGTGCCTCCCCGTCGAAGGTGCGTCGGCCAATGAGGGCGCAGCTGTCGATGCGGTGTCTTGCAGCCAACGGCCCTAGGCTCAGGCTCCTCTCCTCCTGACCAGTCTCGCCAATGTCGCTCCTCGAGTCGCTCGTCTCGCTCGTGATCCTCGCGATCGCGGCCGTGAGCTTTCTCGGGACGT
>DATBKN010000137.1:0-11388 GCA_036555845.1 Gemmatimonadaceae bacterium
TCAAGAAAGACATCGCTGCCCTGCAAGAGATCGCCGCCGACTCTTCGCGCGATCTTTTCGCGAAAATCCCACACGGATCAGGCCAGACGTACGCGCGCGAGCTCGTGCTCGTCATCGATCACAACGCGTATCACATCGGCCAGATCGTCGCGCTACGCCGTTTGATCGGCGCGTGGCCGACTTAGGCTGGGCGAGAGCGGCTTTGTGTCACGCGCGAGACGCGCCCAGCGTGCCTAACTACGAGTGGCGCGTTCGTGTAACGGCGTCAGGGAGCTCGCGCCTGTGTGTGTCAATGAATCGCACACACCGAACCGCGAATTCCTCGAGATGTTGCGACACATACTGTTCAGCTTCACGCTTTGCGTTCTCGCAGCCTGTCGTACTGAACCAACAACTGCTCCCGCGCCACTCGGCTGCTATTCATTGACGTTGGGAGCATGGAGCGCAGAGCTGCCCGAGCAGCTTCCGCCACCACCGCCAAAGCTGCAGCTCAGCGACTCGCTCGGGACAACCGTGTTGGAGAACCGACGTCGAGTCGTGCGCTCGATGCCGGCAGGTAGCATCAAGGCCTATCCGTTTCAGTTCTGGGAGCCGCGAGAGCAGGGCGACGTGCTCGTCATATTCTCGAACGGATTTACAGGCATGACGATGGATCTCGCCCCGGTGCCGGGAGGACTGAGCGGAACCGCGCGCGCGTTCTTCGACTTCGGGACGTTCGACGTGAGCGCTTCGGTACAGCTAACGCGGGCGTCCTGCGGGACGGTTGCCTAACGCAACGCTCGCATGAACGCCTGGGCGCGTTCAGCCGCCGGTCCTGGCGATTTGGGACCGGATCGGCCCGGGACAGGCCGCACGTCGAGCCAGATGAATACCGGCCCGCGCGCGCCTAACGCTTCAGCAGCGTCGGCGCGCCACGCATCTGCTGTGGTGAATCGATACACCGCCGGAAAGCCGGCGCCGCGAGCGATCGCCGCGAAATCCACGGCGTGACCCAACGAGCGACCGCCGGCACTCCCCGGCGTCGGCTGGGCGCCGGTGACTTCGTAAACACCGTTGTCGAGAACCAGCACGACCAGGTTACTTGGCGCCTGCGACGTGATCGTAACGAGCGACCCGAGGTTCATGAGCATGGAGCCGTCGCCGTTGCACACGATGATGCGCCGCTTCGGTTGCGCGAGCGCGAGGCCTAGACCCAGCGACGTCGCGTGTCCCATGCACGAAGGAACGAACGTGAAGTCGAGTGGTTGCGTGCCCGCGTCCATCCACGCCTTCGAGGCGGCCATCGTCGTGATGACGACGTCTTCCGCCTTACGAACGCCGCGCACTGCGGCCAGCGCCTCCGCCAGATCGATCATGCTCGGCCCTCGGCGATGAGCGCGACACCGGGAACGGCCCCTGTCTTACATTCGCGATAGTGCTCGGCGATAGCCGATAACTGCGAAGGATCAGTAATGAGCCTAACGTCGAGCTTCCAGGCAGCGAGGATCGGTTCGGTGTATACGAGCGTCGTATCGCCAGGCAGTGTGTCCTGATTCAAGTAGCTGCGGTATCCGATCATGCTGTAGATCGGGAGCTTCCATTCGTGCAGCATGTTGCGCAGCGCGTCGCCCGATTCGAACAGGCCGGTGCATTGGATCATCACTAACGGAGTGGCGCCGCCGAGGTAGAGACCGCCAGCCACCGCCCACGCCTCGCCCTCGCGACAGACGCGCACCAGTGTGATGCCGCTCTGTTCGATCGCTTCTTCCCAGCGTCCGATCGTGCTGTCAGGAACGGTGACGACGTGCGTGACGCCGAGCGACGTGAAAAGGGATGCGATCTGCTCGCCGGAGAACATGTTGTTTGTTGCGACCCTTGAGAACGTTGTGCTGCAGCCGGATAATAGAGCGGGACGTGCCTAACAAATGATTCACTCTGATAGTGATTACTACCGGTTCGCCCGATCTGCTAGTGGTTGGTGGTGCGATGCGCAGCGGCACCACCTTGCTGCGCGACGTGCTCGCCAGCGATCCCCGGGTGAAGTTCATGGCTCTCGAGCTGCGCGCGCTCGAGTATGCCGATCTCGCCACGTGGGCGCATGTCGCCGCTGTTGCAAAACACTTCACGAGCACTTTCAGTTGGGTACGTCACCGGCAGTTTCGACGCCAGGTATCGCGCTATCTCTCGGCTATCGTGCGAGGGCATTCGCTGCGAGATCCGACATCGGTGCAGCGAATTCACGCCGCGCTCAGATTCGCGCTCGAAGACGCAAGCGCGCGCTACGTCGGCGATAAGTATCCCCACTATGTATTGCATTATCCCAAGTTCATTCATCAGGCCAATACTCGTTGCGTATTCGCCTATCGTGACGCGCGCGATGTTGTGGCTTCACTGGTCGAGCGCGTCACACGCGGTCCCTGGCGCAACCGGCGATGGGCAAAGCAGTACGACAGTATCGAGAAGGCGACGGCGCACTGGCTCGCGATCATGCAGGCGTTGCAGGATGTCCAACGCTTGGAGACAAACGCCTTGCTCGTCCGCTACGAAGATCTAGTCCTGCGAACGAACGAGACAATTGCGACAATCGCTCGACACCTCGACTTGCCCGCGAGTGAGTTCGATGTGCAGTTGCCCGACCCATCGAGCATCGGGCGTTACCGCCAGCGGCTCGGTCGCGAGCAGCTCGATACAATCGCGCGTCTCGCTACACCTATGATGGAAGCGTGGGGGTACAGCTAGTTGCGCCTAACGTGGCTGCCGCGCGGCTGTCTTTCTAGTCGTCGGGAGCATTGGGCCCCAGCGTTCGCAAGAACTCCGCGAGATGCTGGTGCCAAACAGCCGGCTGTGAATGCGTCCCGTGGCCGCGAGTCGCGTCGCTCGTGGGAATGAGCACGTAACGCACGTTCTTCACGCGCGGCATGAGCTTCTCCATGAGACCAAGCTCGGGCGGATTCACGAAATCGTCCGCCGAGTTGATAGCGAGAACCGGCGCAGTGATCGTCTCGAGCTTGCTCGACGGATCGTATTCGCGTGAGGCCTCGAACGCGTAGATCACGTCGTTTGCGTCGAGCGCACGCGACTGCCTCTCGATGTACGCCAGAATGGAAGAGTCGGCCTGCGCGCGCGTCGGTGCCTGACGATGCTGCACGAGCGGCGCCGAGGTCATCACGAACAGGCTGCCCATCGCGGCGCGCATGCCGCGCAGCGGCGGCTGTGCGTAATCACCGTTCTTCCACTCGGGATCGCTCATGATCGCGTCGATGATGAGCTTGCGGATCATGCGATTGCGACCGGCGATCGCCGTCGGAGCGCAGGCAAGCGGCACGAGCGCTTCGGCAAAATCTGCATAACGCTCGCCCCAGACCCACGCGTGCATGCAGCCCATCGACGTTCCCATGATCAGCTTCAAATGCCTAACACCGAGTCCTTCGGTAAGCAGGCGATGCTGCGCGTCGACCATGTCGTCGTACGTGTACTTGGGAAAGCGCATGCGCATCCCATCACTGGGCTTGCTCGACTTGCCGTGGCCGATGCCGTCCGGGAAGACGACGTAGTGCGTCGTCGTGTCCAGCAGCTCGCCCGGTGCGAACAGCGAAGACATCGGCCTAACGAGGCCGCTCCCCGAGCCCGTCGTGCCGTGCAGCATGAGCACTGCGTTGCGCACGACGCCGTTCGCGTCGCGATGCGGTGTGCCGAGCGTCGTATAATGAATGCGCAGCTCGGGCAGACTCTCACCGCTGGCAAACTTGAAGTTGCGCGCGACGAAGTCCCCCTCGTGCGGCTGCGCAGCGCCTGGTGAGAGCGCGACGGCGCACAGGAGAAGCGAGGCTGCTATCTGCTTCATAACGATTCCACCTACGAGATCATCTCGGGTTCCATCACCTTTTCTACTACCTTGCCGTCCGCGACGCTGACGTAGTAGACCTTGGCCGCGGCACGTGTGTGCACGACGCGCTTCACTTCGTTGTCTTCGAAGTAGATGCCGGCATCGTTGTCGCACGCATAACCCGGCTTCATCTGTCCGGAGCCGATGAGCTTCTGATACAGCGGCCGGCGCCCGGGCTCTGCGTCGTAATGCGGCGAATGACTCCCTTTCAAGAAGCCGAGACATTTGACGATAGACAGTTCCTTGGGTCGCGAATCCGTTGTGCCTTCCTCGAACCAGCAGAGCGAACCTGCGCTCGCGCCGCCGAGGACGATGCCGCGATCCCATGCTGCCTTGAGAACGACATCTATGCCTTGTGCTTTCCAGATCGCCTGCTGATTGAGCGTGTTGCCACCCGACACGACGATGCCATCCACCGAGAGAAAAACCTCGTCCCAGCCTCTGTTCTGTCGCGTGCTCGCGATGAAGCTCTCTTGCACGGAGGCTTCGACGTTGAGCGGCGCGCAGCTGCGAAACCATGCGATAATGCCTTGCGGACTGTCGGCCGACGCGGTTGGCAGATAGAGCAGCTTGGGCCGCGGTTTGCCGGTGAGCTGCGCCATGTACCTGATGAAGGCAGTGCCATATCCGCCGCCGGCGATGAGAATCTTGCGCGTGGCGGAAGCGCCTCGCTCCCTCGTTAGGTGCTCCGGCAACGGAAGTGCACTGGCCAGCTGGAATCGAGTGGCCGCCATCCCGGCCGAGGTTACAGCTGAGGATATGAGGAAATCTCTGCGTTTCATTTGCTACCTCCTAACGAGCAGCGTTTGTGTCAACCGCGCCGTCGTTGCAGCCGCGCGACGCGGGCTCGCACATCCTGCACTCTCGGCTGCAGCTCAGGATCCGCGTTCTTCCACAGATCGACGAACGCTTGATAGTGCGTGAGTGCTCTGTCTGCGTCACCCTTTGCCTCATACATCTCGCCGAGCCGCTGATGAATCCCGGCGAGGATGAGGCCATCCTGTTGCAAGCGTCCGTCGTCGGAATTGGTGAGATACCGCTCACCCGCAGCGATCGCGGAATCCGCACGCCGCAATCGATCGAACACGAAAAACCGCATCGCTTCCAGCAGGGCAATGTTTGGGACCTTCAGCCGGTCCGCTCGTTCGAGGGCCGCGAGCGCCTCGTCATAGTGGGCCGTGGCAAAGGCGAGACTTGCGTCGTCCATTGCTTCCCAAGCCGGTCGATCAACGAGCTTCCCGACACTGTCCCATACCTTTTGCCCAGCGGCATGCCATGCTCGGGCGCGCGCCGAGTCTCCTGCAAAAGCCGCGATGGCTAGATAGGTGCTGTAGTCGCGATCCAGAAACGGCACCGAATCGACCGGCGTCCGCTTGAGCGCGCGCTCGAGTTGCGCGCGAGCCTCCGCGTTATGCTCGAGAACCACGGCCGTCACTGCCACGGAATCCATTCCGAGCAACAGGATAGCCAGTGGCCCCGAACCGGCTTCCGCCGCACGCTGGCGTTGCTCAGCCCGATGCCTCAGCGATTCACGGACTCGCCCGCGGACCAGTGTCAAGTTAGCCAGAAAAGCATGCTGCTGCGTCACCCCGGAGCGCGACGCAGCAATCTTTGGCTCGATCTCCTTGGCCAGCTGCTCGGCGCGATCGAAATCTCCGCGAAGAGCCGCGAGATATGCCGGCTCCCGCAGCGCCACGGGATTATTGGGGAAGCGCCTAACGAACTCTCGGCTGAGACTGTCGGCCAGCTCCCATCGCTTGAGCCGCACGGCGGCGGGAATCAGGTTCGAGAAGAGAATGGCGCTGCCGCCGGCCTGACGCGCCCCGCGCATGTAATACTGCACTGCTTTCTCATCTTCGCGGCGTTTGGCGAGCACGTTCGCCGCGTTGTTGAGCGCAATGGCATTGAGCGAGTCGCGCGCGATTACAGCCTCGAACGCCGCGAATGCTTTCTCTTCGTCCACCTCTGGGCCGGACGTGTAGTAATTGGCGTATGTGAGCTGTTTTTCCACTTCGCTCAGACGGTCCGCGTATCGGAACGCATGGATCGCCGCGTCGCGCGCTTCCTGGAAGCGGAACAGGTTGTTGTAGTAGGCCGTCAACCTGCGCCAGGCCATCGCGAATGTGGAATCGATGGTGACAGCTTCCTTGAGCAACGGAATCGACTGTGTGTAGTCGAACGTCTGATCCTGAACGAGGTTCGCCAACGCGTACTTACGCAGCGCATCGAGCGAATTCGTCGTCACACGATCGAGCGCGCCCGCTTCACGCACTTGCTTGAGGGACTCCCCGGCTTTGGTGCGCACTTGCTTGCCGAGTCGCCCAATAGCCGGGATCAGATCATTATCGCTCGCGGCTTCCACGCTGAACGTGGCAAGCTGCTCAGCGTCGGGTGACATGAGTCGAGTCGTTAGGACGTACCGGCCGCCGAGCGCGACGATGTCGCCATCGAGGACTGCCTTGATCCCTTCTCGGCTGGCGATCGTGCGCGCCAGATCGAAGTCGACGCGCGAAGTAACCGGTCGCTGCATCAGGCGCAGCGCCTCGACCGTTGCGAGGCGTGGGAAGACTCGAAAGAGTGACGATTGAGACAGGTCCGCGCGCAGCGCCTCTGTGACGGTGACACCCAGGGTCGAGTCGTTAGGCGGACTGGCGAAGTCGACGAGAATGATCTGGTCGCCGGCGCCGAGCTTACCCGCACCGACGAGCGAGCCGGCCGGGCCGATGCCTAACGCACGTAGCACCATCCAGCCGACGACGAGAACCACGAACCCGCCGACCGCGATGGCGCCGCCCATCCACGTGCGGCGCCAGGACACGTGCGGACTGGCCTTGATGGCGATCGTGTGCAGCGTTCCCGATGGTGACGTGGCCGTGCCGCCCGGCGTGAACGTTGGAGTCGCCGTGTATGCGCGATGTGTGACGCGCTGCACCCAGGCCGTGAAGCCGATGATCGGCAGCCCCGCCAGCATGACGCCGATCGAGCCGGGCAGCACCCAGTCCGGCAGGCCGATGACGACGGTCGCGGCCCAGGCCGTGAGTCCGACGAGCGCGGCTCCAAGCGCCCACAGACCCAGCGCCTTCCCGACATTGATCCGACCCGCCAGAACGCCCGGTGCCGCGGCGGTAGCGCCGCTCGACGTCACCGTGTCGAGTACCCTAACGAGATCGCCCGCGGCTTGCGGCCTGGCACCAGGCTCCTTGTCCAGGGACTGCATAACGAGCGCGGCGAGCGGCTCGGGCGTGTCGACCCGCAACTCGCGCACGTCGCGCGGCTTCTCCGCCAGATGGGCACCGAGCAACTTGGCGGGCGACTGGCCGTGGAACGGCGGCCGACCCGTGAGGACCTCGTATGCCATGCAGCCAAACGCGTAGATGTCGGCCCGATGGTCGGCATTCGGATCGCCGGCGGCCTGCTCAGGCGCCATATAGGCCGGCGTCCCGATGGACGTGCCGGCCATCGTTAGGGTCGCGCCGCCACCGCTGCGCGCCGCGCTGATGGCCTTGGCGATGCCGAAGTCCGTGACGGTCGCGCTCCCCTCGGAGAGCAACACGTTATCCGGCTTGATATCCCGGTGCACCACGCCGCGCGCGTGCGCGAAGGCCAGTGCTCGCGCCACGTCGCGCAGCACGCTGACCGCTTCGCTCGTCGACAGCGGCCCGCGTCCGAGCCGAGCGCGCAGCGACTCACCCTCGACGTAGGGCATCGTGAACCAGGGAAGCCCGCCGGCGTCGCCCGAGGTAAGGACCGGAACGATGTGCGGATGCTGCATCCTCGCCGCGAGCAAGATCTCCCGCTTGAAACGGTCGACAGAAACACCGGCGGCCATTTCTGGCGACAGAACTTTCACGACCACGCTGCGTGAGAGCGACTCCTCCATGGCGACGTAAGTCCGGGACATCCCGCCGCCGCCGAGCTCTCGCTCGATGTGGTAGCCTGCGCCTAACGAGGCCTGGACCCGCTCGCGGATTTCGTCTGCCAATATCGCTCCCAAACCGGACTCAGGAATCTGACGCGGGCGCCGACCGGAGGGCAGTGGGCTGGCGTCATTGCACCCGGTAGTCACATGTTCCGACCCTCTGCAGCGAGACCGCCAAGTGCTCGCCAACTGCGCTGGGGATTATCGGAGGGTGGCCAGTTGTCTTTGATCACGGTGTATCGGCATCGAGCGACTTCCACGTTAGGTCGCACTAAAAACATGATCCGAACCCTTTGCATCGCATCCATCACCGTCGGGCTCACCGCGTCTCGAGGCATCGCGGCGCAATCGGCGCCAGGGTCCTCAGGGCTTCAGCGCTTGCTGGACGCCGAGCTGGCGCGCTTTCCGGCACGCACCGGCGTTTGGGTCAAGCACCTGACGCTGGGAGACGAGGCCGCGGTCCGGGCCGACGAAAGGTTCAACAGCGCCAGTGTGATCAAGATCCCTGTCATGCTGTTGGCCTTTCGCCTGGCTGAGCGCGGCACGCTCTCACTTGCGCAGCGGATCACGATTGGCGCGAGCGACATCCGCGGCGGATCTGGAATCTTCCGCTACCACGACCCTGGCCTGCAGCCCACGCTGCGTGATGTGCTGCTGCAGATGATCATTACGAGCGACAACACAGCCACTGACATTGCGATCTCCAGGGTGGGCGGCGTCGATCGCGTGAACGCGTGGCTGCGCGACGCCGGCTACGGCGATGCTCTCGAGCTCACACAGACCACGGGCGACCTGTTCGCAAAGTACAGAGCGCTGCCGCAGGGCGCGAATAGCAACGAGAAGACGAACGCAGATCGCACATACTGGTTAGGCGAAATGACGCCGCGCGCGACGGGCCGCATGCTGGAGGCGATTCAGCGCTGCAGCGATGGCAGCGCCGGCATGTCGCCGATCGCCGCGCAAACGTCCTGCGCCGACATGATGCGCATGATGCGCGCGCAGCAATCCGGTGCTCGACGGCTCCCACACTTCCTCGGCGTTGCGGTCGCGCACAAGACCGGCGATTTCCCCCCGGTGCTGGCGAATGACGTCGGCATTGTCTTTGCACGCTCGGGACCAATCGTCATCTCGTTTTTCGCCAACGCGATCGAGGGATCGTATGGTGAAGCCGAGGACCGCATCGGCCGCATCGCTCAGCTGATAGTGGGGTATTTCGATGGGACGCAGTAAGCGTTGCCTAACGGTACTTCGAGCAGCGCTCCTTTCGGTGTTTGTCGCTCGACAGGCGCCAGCGCAAACAGCCCTGACGATTACCGTCCCCGACAGCGGCTCCATCGGCGCTGATTTCTATGGAAGCGGCGAGCGCGGCCTCCTGCTCGTCGGTCATGGCGGCTACTCCACGAGAGCCACGTGGGCGCCGCAAGCTCGTATGCTCGCCGATTCCGGATTCCGCGTGCTCGTCATGGAGACGCGCGCTGCCGTCGCGTTGCGAGACGGTAACGAGACGGAGTGTCTCTACAGCGCCTCGTGCATGGCGCTGGATATTCTCGCCGCCGTACGGCACATGCGCCTAACGGGTGTAAAGTCCGTAGCCGTCATCGGCGGCAGCGCGGGTGGCGGTGCAGCCGCCGAAGCCTCGCTTCGCGGCAAGCAGGGCGAAATCGACCGTCTCGTCCTGCTGGCGGCCATGACGATCGATGCGCCGCAGAAAATCGCGGGCCGAAAACTCTTCATCACGGCGCACAATGACCTCGGCTCCGATGGTAAACCACGCCTCCCGGGAATCCGCGCGCAGTACGACCGGGCGCCCGAACCCAAGAAGTTCATCGTTCTCGAGGGCTCGGCGCACGGCCAGCGCATGTTCGACGCGCCGGAAGGCGCGCAGCTGATGCGTGAGATCATCCGGTTCCTGCGAGCGCCCTGACGCTGAGCCCTCCAGCTCGCGTGACGCGGCCGCGGTTTCCCCGGGACGGCCCGCGCAGCTACCTAACGAGGCGCACGGTCACGATGGAGTCCAGTTTAGGAAAGTTGCGCTCGAACCACGCGTTCCCTTCCTTTTCGACGGGACCCTGGTTCCCTGCGCGCATCCCGCCGCCGGCGCGCTCGTCGTATTCCGCATACAGCTTGTCGATCACGCCGATGCCTTCCACGATGCGGCCGAACGGCGCGAAGCCCTGGCCGTCGAGTTGACCGCTGTTGTCGGCGAGGTTGATGTAGATCTGCGTGCTGCGCGTATTGGGTGTCGTGAGCATCGCGTATGCCATGGTTCCGCGCGTGTTGCTCGTGCGCGCGCTGTCGTCAGGCATGGTGCGACCCTTCCACGCCATGATCACGCTCGGGTCCGGATGTAACCCGAATTGCGCGATGAATCTCGCGCGCACACGGAAAAACTTCTGCCGATCGAAGAAACCCGCGCGCACGAGGTTGTAGAAACGATCGGCGCCTATCGGCGCCCAGGCGCGTGTGACCTCGACCGTGAAGGGACCCTGCGATGTTGCGAAGCGGGCGCGGAATGTCTCCGGCGCGGTGCCGGACAGTACTTCATCAGGTCTCGTTAGGTTCGCTGTCGGGGCGCACTGAGACGCGCCCAGCGCACAAACGGCGAGAAGCGCCGTTTGCCGGCACCTGCTGCGACTACCCCTTCTGAACACCGAGCCGGCCAAAGACGCGGTCGCGCGAACGCATCTGCGCATACGTCGCGAAATATGCCCATGGCGCGTGACAAGCACCCCACAACTCCGAAATGAGCAAGGGCGCGGGGAGCGTGTCGCGCTTGAGCATTCGCTTGATGAGGCGTCCCACGTACCACGCGAGCCAGATGCGCATCGAGTACCACAGCGTCACGTGACGGGGGATATCGCCACGGCGCAGAATCGTCAACAGGTACACGCCGAACGCGCGGCCGTTGTCATAGTGCTGGCGCTTGAGCGCCTGCATGTCGCGACGGTGATAATGCCGCACGATCGCGGACGACTCGTAGCGCACCACGGCTCCCTGCATCAGCGCCCGGTGCAGGATGTCGAGATCGCCGCCGCCGTGCGACGCCGTGCCAACGTCCAGCGCCGGGTCGAAACCACCTAACGAGTCGAGCAAAGTCCGCCGGAAAGCCATGTTCGCGCCGATGCCGACGTGATGCGCGCCGATCAGCTCGCGCCGCTTCATCCGCGCCGGATCCCACCGTCGGGGACGCGTGCCTTTTCCCATGCCGTCGTAGCAAAGCTCGAAGAGCAATTCCGCTTCAGTGTCCATCCGAGCCGGCATGACGAAGCCTGAGACGCACTGCACCGTCGGATCCTCGAATCCTGCCGCGATCCGGCGTAGCCAGAGGGGATCGACTTCGACATCGTCGTCGGTGAAGACGATGATGGCGTGACGTGTCGACGCGATGCCGCGATTGCGTGCGCTGTCGAGGCCAGGACGCTCTTCGCGTACGCAGCGGACGCCCGCGCGCTCCGCGACCTCACGCGTGTCATTGGACTTGGACGCGTTGTCAACCACGACGACCTCGTAGTCGGTGTAGTCGACCTTGCGGATCGATTCCAGACAGCGCGCCAACAGATCGGGGCGGTCACGCGTGCACACGACCACGCTGATCGGCGGTAGC
>DATBKN010000138.1:0-16518 GCA_036555845.1 Gemmatimonadaceae bacterium
GCGGATGCTGCAATTGTGCGGCGGTGCGAATCTCGCGCAGAAATCGTTCTGGCCCTAACGTGCGCGCAATCTCCGGCTTGAGGACTTTGATCGCGACTGCACGCTCGTGGCGGCGATCGAATCCGACATACACGTACGCAGTCGCGCCTTCGTCGAGGTCGCGCTCGATGGAATAACGGTCCGCGAGCTGTTGCCTAACGTGCTCGATCAACGATGGATCTGAGTCGGAAACGCGCGTCACGGTATCAAGTCGACTTCGCGCTTCGCCACGACCGCTCCGTCAGCACGAACGACACTCGGCCGACGATGCGACCTTCGTAAATCTGGGCGATCGAAAGCATATCTTCGTGGCGTCGGTCCATCCTGGGAATGTGAACCTCGACAAAGCAGCGATGGCGTTCTCGAGGAAGCAACCGCACGCTCGTAAGGCGCACCCCAGAGCGCTCGATCGGAATGACGCACAGCTCGTCGTCGGGTTCCCCATCGTAGCGCTCGAGATCGCGTACCACACTTGGCGGTAGGCGCGTCGTAAGAACCTTTGGCACGATGAGTCGCCACTTGTGTTCGAGCGGGCCGTAGCGGTCCACCTCGATGTCGAACGTCTCCAGTTTGTCCGGCGTCCCGTTGATGTTGAATGTCGCCTTCGCCCAAAGGCCCGCTCCCGACGCATTCAACGGCAGCACGTTGAAGTTTCTCCACGCAGCATTGTTCTGAGTTCGAATGAACGCGAAGAAGTCGTCCCATGAGTTACTGGAGGCCGCCGCGATCGGCGGCGCTGGATCGAGCGGGTGATCTAGCAGCGCAATGAAACACGCGTGCGGTACGGGAAGCGTCGCTGCAGTTGGCGACCAACTGATCGGGCCAGCGACCTTGAGCGCGCCGTACGGCACGCCGATGATCGTGCCCGCTGGCGCTACATCTACCGGAGCCGCAGCACCGATAGAATGCCAATCGGTCGGCGGGATATAAGGTGCCGTTTCCGCCCAATAGACTGTCGCGACGACACCAGTCGCCTGTGCGAAGCCACGATTGCGCATGCGCACGAACAGCGAATTCGTGCTATTCAATACGATATCATCGTTAGGCACGTCCTGCTCGGCCAAGCCGCTGACTTCACCGAATGCCGCGTCCGGATCACCGCCGCCCCACGCCGATCTGACGATGATGTCTGGGCTCTGCGCGGCGTTGAGCGACGGCACCGATCCGTCATCGCCGACTGCATCACGAACAAACACGTCCGGCGCGCCGACCAATTGAGCCGCGAGTTTGGCAAGATCGGGCATCACCCCAATCGGCGCGGTTCCACCGATCTCGTAAATCGACGTGCTATAGTCGGGGAGCTGCAGCATGGCGCGCAGGTCCAACGGTTGGAGCCGCGCAGCGGGAAAGACCGATTGGGTCGCCATTTCCTGCACCAGCAGCGCAACGCCGGCGATGATCGCCGACGCTGCGCTCGTGCCGCCAAATATGCCAGTGTAGTCGTCGTCGGCGTCGCCATCCGCTGCGTACACTTCTTCGCCGCTGGCATAACAATCGATGCGGGAACCGTAACTGCTTCTCTTTTGTCGTTCGTGGCCGGCAGCGGGTTGAGTTGCTGCATAGCAAGACGCGACCATGATCGCGCCCGAATCAGTAAAAGCTGCGTCGTTTCGGTTGAGGTTCGGAGTCGGCGTCGTCGCGTTAAGCTGCCGAGCAGGAATGGGCAGATCCAGGTTATGCGCTTTGTCCACCGGCAAACTGCCAAAGCCGGGTTCCGTCCATCCATTCCCAGCAGGCTCAATGACAACGAAACCGTTCGCGCACGCTAGGCGGATCGCGTCGAAGTGCAGCCAATCGACTTCAACCGGATACCCGCCCTCTGCTAGTGCGCCTGCTGTTTCAACCTCGATCAGCATCACATCGCCGGCACTCATCGCAGCGCACGCGGCGAGAATCGCGGCGGTGAGCTTCCACTCGTCCAAGCCGTCATCGGACACACGCGAGGCGATGCCTAACAACGTCGCACCGGGAGCCAGCCCGACAATTCCCGCTCCTGTACCCGGCTGGTCCATTCCAACCGCAATACTCACGCTGGCAGTTCCGTGACGCCGCGCGCCCATCGCGTTTAGGCCGCCTGGCAAAGTCGCATCGCGCGCGAGGTTCCTGCCTATCAGTGTTCCGTCGGGATCGGGGTTGTTGACAATGGCCGGCGGCGGAAAGTCCTGATGCTTGTGACGCCAGCCGCGCTCAATATCGACGAATCCTATTCCGGCACCACTATACAGCTTCCACACTGCCTCGTTGTTCGCATTGACACCGAACCTGTTTTTCCCACTCACATTTCCGAGACCGAAGACATAATCCTGGTACTGCGTCTCCGCGTCCGGCGTCACTGCCGAGCCGCCGGCGGGCTCGCGCAGATTTCGCTCGGCGTAAGCCAAGTCGATGCCGGGATGATCGCCGATCGCCGCCACCAACGCAGCAAAGGATGTGGTCGCGCGACCGCGCGTGTCGACGATCCAATACGAAAACAGCGTGTGCAATCGCGGCAGCGGACCGGCGGCCATCGTATCTTCCCAGTGCACGACGTTAGGCACCAGCGTGACTGGGACCGGGCTGCTGGCCAGCAACGCGTTGAATGACGTGAGATGTGCGAGCAAACCGTTGATGTCGGGCAATGCAGGCGTTTGCGGCGTCGCCGAGAGCACGCTGCCGAGTCCCTGCGGAGTGAGAGTCGGAGACGATTGAATTGTATCGCGCACCGCGAGCCCGAGGTTCGTTTGGAGCCTAACGATTACGCGGCCTGTGAAGGCTACTCCCGGTCCCAACATCAGCGCACCCCGCTGGAGAATTGTTCGTGCACGACAACGCCTCCCGAGTACGTGTTCAGGCCGACATCAACTGCGCTAACGCAGAGGCAGTCTTCGGTCGGGCCCGCGGCTCCTTCGCCATGGCAGCGGCGATCGCAGTCGCTGCCTGGGGAGGCACGTCCGATCGATACCGCGTGACGAGTGGTGGAGTTTCTGAGACGTGCTTCGCGAGGATCGCCATGGATGTCGCCCCCGTGAACGGGGGACGGCCCGACAACATCTCAAAGGCGATGCACCCTAACGAGTAAATGTCCGCCCTGCCGTCGACGTGATTTGGATCCAATGACTGCTCGGGACTCATGTACAGCGGTGTGCCGATGGCGAGACCGCTGGACGACACACCCGATTCGGACGACGCCGCGATGATTGCGCGCGCGATCCCAAAGTCGGCGATCACTGGACGCGCACCATCGAACAGGACGTTGGCAGGTTTGATGTCGCGGTGCACGACGTTGCGCGAATGTGCGTAGTCGATCGCCGAAGCGAGCACTCTCACGATCTCGACTACCTCGGCGTACGGAAGCGCGCCCTCGCTCGCCAGCCGCTGCAAAAGCGTCGTTCCGTCGAGATACGGCATGACATAAAACAACGCGTTTCCAACGACGGCTGAGTCCAGCACCGGGAGGATTCCCGGATGTTCGAGCGACGTGAGCACCCGAACCTCACGCTGGAATCGCAGCGCGGAGACCGAACCCGCCAACTCAGGATGGAGAACTTTGATCGCGACGCGCTGTCCGTTCGCCGAATCGATCGCGACATAGACGCGGGAACTACCACCGCGACCGACTTCACGCTCAATCGTGTACCGTGCAGGAAGGGCTTCGAGGCGGGGGTCCACAGCGCGCCCACACGATGCCTAGGTAGGGGAAGCTGCCTACGCTATGGCTGGCCTTGCTGCTCCGCTAGGGGATCACCCGAAGGACCTGCGACTAGAGATCCTCGCAGCTCATCAAGATCGTGCCGCAATTCCGGCACACGACCTTGCAACGTATCTCCTCCAAATCCGTCGAGCCGCACACGACGCACACCTCGGGCATCCCGGGTGTTGGCGGCTCGTCTTCGCCCGCTGGCTCCTCGTCAGGCTGGCTACTCAAAGTCGAGAGCTAAGTTCATCGCCGGCGGTGAGTGCGTGAGCGCACCCACGGAAATGAAATCCACGCCCGTCTCCGCAATGGCGCGCACGCTGTCCAGATTCACCCCGCCTGACGCCTCCACCAGCGCGCGGCCAGCGATCGCTTCGACGCAGGCGCGCATGTCATCCAGCGGCATGTTGTCGAGCAGGATGATGTCAGCATTGGCGGACAGCGCGGCCTCAACCTGCGCGATCGTATCGCATTCGACTTCGACCTTCGCGTTCGGCTCCTGCTCGCGCGTGCGGCGGATCGCGAGCCGCACGTCACCTTCGACGGCCCGCAGATGATTGTCCTTGATCAGCACCGAATCGGCGAGATCCATTCGGTGATTGGCACCGCCACCGGCGCGCACGGCGTACTTCTCCAACGAGCGCCAGCCGGGCGTTGTCTTACGCGTGTCGAGAATCTTGGCGCGCGTGCCGCGCACCGCCGCGACATACTTCGCCGTTAGGCTCGCGATCCCCGATAGCCGCTGCATGAAATTGAGCGCGGTGCGCTCCGCCGAGAGCAGCCCACGCGCGTGTCCGGTGAGGAAAAGCACCGTGGCACCCTTCGCCACTGATTGCCCGTCTTCGGCGTCGATGCGCATCGACACCTTGGGATCGAGCTGGCGAAATGCTTCCAGCGCGAGCGGCACTCCCGCCACCGTTCCACTCTGCCGAGCGACCAGCTTGGCTCGCGCGTGACGCGAGCTGACGACAGTCGCCATCGTCGTCACATCGTTGAACGCGCTGTCTTCCTCGAGCGCCTGCCTAACGCGAGTCGACAGCTCGTATTGGCTCAGCGGAAAGCGCAAGCGATTCGACGTCGTCATCGGCGAGACCGAAAACGGCGTGATCGTGCGTGGCGGACTCTGAGTGGGACGCTGCTCCGGCTGATGCATCTGCATAACGCGACCTCCTCCTGCTTCGACGCCTGCGTTCTTATTCACCCGGGTCGTGCGTGGACGTGCCTTGAGCAGGCACGCTGCTGCCTATCGAGACCATGCGCTCGATCGCCGTTCGCGCGCGCGCGGCGATCTCTGGACTTACCGTTATGACGTGCTGCATGCGCTCGAGAGAGTCCCTCACCTTCTCGAGCGTCGTAACCTTCATGTACGCGCACTGGGCGCGCTCGCTTGCGGCGATGAACGTCTTGGTTGGGTTGGCTCGCCTGAGCCGATGAAGGATACCTGTTTCCGTCGCCACGATGAATGTATCGGCTGGTGACTGCTGAGGCCGTTTGATCATCCCTTCCGTCGACAGAATCTGAACGGCAGTGCCGTTGCCGGAGATCGCACCCGCGGAGATCGCCTCGACAACGTTCGTGGCACAGCCGCACTCGGGATGGATGAGCAGCTCTGCATCCGGATACTCTGCGCGCTGTCGCTCGAGGCTCTCGGGCGTGATCCCCGCGTGTACGTGACACTCGCCCATCCAGACGTGCATGTTGCGGCGTCCGGTCACACGCCTAACGTGCGCGCCGAGGAAGAGATCCGGCAGAAAGAGAATCTCGCGGTCGCTCGGGATGCTGTTCACGATGTCGACAGCGTTGCCTGACGTGCAGCAGTAATCACTCTCGGCTTTGACCTCGGCCGATGTATTGACGTAAGAGACGACGACAGCACCGGGATGTTCAGCCTTCCAGGATCGTAATTGAACCGCGTCGATCGTGGCGGCCAGAGAGCACCCAGCGGCAAGATCTGGTAACAGGACGGTCTTTTGCGGTGACAGCATCGCGGCCGTTTCCGCCATGAAGTGCACGCCACAGAACACGATCACTTCGCCAGGGGTCTTGGCGGCTTCGCGGCTCAGGCCTAGCGAGTCGCCCACAAAATCGGCGACGTCCTGTACCTCGGGGCGCTCGTAGTTGTGCGCCAGGATGACGGCGCGCTTCTCGGCGGCTAGCGCGCGGATTTCGCTGTGCAGTCCGGCGTGCGCGTCGAGCGCGGTTTCGGCCATGAGGAGCAATCTCACGAAGGCCGCGCCTTCGGTCTACCTCTTCCGGTCCCATCTCTTCCTCCCCTCAGACCTCAGACCTCAGACCTCGCGAGTTGCACGTGCCTGGCACTCCATGACCGGCGTGACCTGGGAAAGTCAGTCCTGTAATGCCCGCCCCGCGACTCGTCGCGCTGCAGCGCGGCTTGGGCGACGAGCAGCGCGGCCTGGACCATGTTCGCTTCCTCGGTCGCGCCCGTTGGCAGGCGGCGGCCGATGTCGCGGAGTGCTGTGATAGCAGTGCTAAGCTCGGCCGCGTTGCGGTCGATGCCGACGTGATCCCACATGATTTGGCGGATTCTGTCAGCGGCGACCTGTGCGGCGCCTCGATCGCTCAGGCGTGGGGATGACCAGCGACCCGGATGTCGCGGCGGCGTGAGCGGTTTAGCCCTCTCCAAATCACGCGCGACGCGCTCGGCAAACACGAGTCCCTCGAGCAGGGAGTTGGAGGCGAGCCGATTCGCGCCATGCACACCGGTGCAGGCCACTTCGCCGCAGGCATACAGGCGATCGATCGAGGAGCGGCCGGCGAGGTCGGTTGTCACGCCCCCCATCATATAGTGGGCGGCCGGGGTGACCGGGATTCGCTCGCTGCGCGGGTCGATGCCGCGCGCTCGGCAAAGCGCGAAGATCCCCGGGAAGCGCGTCGCGAACTCGTCGCCTAACGCCGTCGCGTCGAGCCAGACTTCGCCAGTGCGCTGTTTCTCGCGGTAGATCTCGCGCGCGACGACGTCGCGCGGAGCAAGTTCTGCCAGGCGGTGGCGCCGCAGCATGAAGCGCTTGCCGTTTGCATCGAGGAGCCGCGCACCCTCGCCGCGCACTGCCTCGGAGATTAGCGCAAGCGGATTCTCGGGTGTGTCGAGCGCGGTGGGATGGAACTGGACGAACTCCATGTCGCGCAGCACGGCGCCTGCGCGGTATGCGATGGCGTAGCCGTCACCGGTGGCGACCAGCGGATTCGTCGTATAGCGAAAGAGCTGGCCGCAACCGCCAGTCGCGAGGACCGTGGCGTCGGCGTAGAGCTCGGCGGGACTCCCCGCAATCGTGGCCTTTGCGCCGTAGCAGCGCTTGGCTCGCTGCATGACGAGCAGGTCCAGGACGCGGGTGCGCTCGAGCACGTGCACGCTGGGGGTGGCCGCGAGGCGCTGGATGAGGCTGCGGACGATCTCCGCGCCGGTGCGATCTCCGCCGGCATGCGCGATGCGGCGCCGGGAATGTGCGGCTTCCCTGCCTAACGCGATCTTCCCGCCCGGAGTGAGGTCGAAGTGGGCGCCGGCGAGCTGCAGCTCGCGCACGCGAGCCGGCCCTTCTTCGACGAGCACCTCTACCGCGCGACGGTCGCACAGCGCCGCACCGGCCGCGAGGGTGTCCTGGCGATGCAGCTCGGGGGAATCGCCGGCGCCTAACGCCGCCGCGATGCCTCCCTGTGCGTAGGACGTTCCGCTGTCGAAGAGCGAGCCCTTGGTGACCAGGAGAACGTCGCCGTGGGCGGCGGCACGGAGGGCCGTATGGAGGCCGGCGACACCAGATCCAATGACGAGAAACCGCGCGCGGTGGGTCTGCACGGCGTGCAAATTACTGCCGATGCCACCTTTCGCTGCTCGACGCCCAGGCGTGGTTTGGTATGGTCTAAAGGCCGCAGCCTACGGCCTAGTCTTCGCTCCCGCGTTGCACGCCCAGTGGATTCCGCAACAAAGCAGCACGACCGCGTCACTGCGAGGTTTGAGCGTTGTCAGCTCGCGCGTCGCGTGGGCCAGTGGGAGCGGCGGAACCGTCATCGTTACAGCTGATGGCGGCGCCACATGGATCGAGCACACAGTGCCTGGTGCGAGGACGCAGGACCTGCGCTCCATAGCCGCATTCGATGCCAACACGGCCGTCGTGGCTGCCACCGCCGGCGACATCTGGCGCACGACGAACGGCGGCAGGAGCTGGTCTCTCGTCTATAAGAGCGCGGACAGCGCCGTCTTTCTCGACGCTATCGGCTTCTGGGACACGCCGCGTGGTTCAGCGCCTCGCGGTCTGGTGGTGGGGGATCCCATCGGCGGACGCTTCTTCATTCTGTCTTCCGACGACGGCGGCCGATCCTGGCGCAGAGCGCCAAGCGAGTCGCGGCCGCTGGCGCAGCAAGGCGAAGGGGCTTTCGCCGCGAGCGGAAGCTCACTCGTTATGCACGGCGCTACGCACGCCTGGATTGGCACGGGCGTGAGAGTCGCTCGTGTCTTCCGTACGGCCGATGCTGGAAAGACGTGGACCGTGGCGACTGCACCTCTCGCGGACGCGACACCGTCGTCCGGCGTTTTTGCCGTGAGTTTCGCGGACGCTTTACGCGGAGTCGCAGTCGGCGGCGACTATGATAAGGCCACGCAGCGGGAAGGTACGGCAGCCGTCACGATGGACGGTGGCATCACGTGGGTGGCCGCGACGGATTTGCCAAGCGGTTTTCGCTCTGGTGTAGCGATCGTCCCGGGAACCGATGGCGCGACTGTCGTCGCGGTAGGAACCAACGGTACGGATATTTCATTCGACGGTGGGCGCAGCTGGACGCTGGCCGACACCGTCGGCTATCACGCCGTCCGCTTCGCGCCGGACGGCGCAGGATGGGCATCGGGCGGCCGAGGTCGCGTCGCGCGCTTCGATCCCGATGTGATCAAACGACCCTAACGATCCTGTCATGCTACGAGCTCGCCTGACATCCCTTGCGGCCGCGGCCGCGCTCCTGACTTCCTGCGGTGGTGAGTCGACGCCGCGACCCGCCGGTGACAGCGCGGCAAGAACAGCCGGCCTGCCAAACGATAGCGTCACGACGGCGCCTAACGTGTTTCGCGTGCGCTTCGAGACGAGCAAAGGGCCGTTCGTCGTGGAGGCACATCGCGACTGGGCTCCGCGCGGAGTGGACCGCTTCTATCAGCTCGTGCAGAGCGAGTACTTCGACAACGTGCGCTTCTTCCGTGTGGTGAGCTCATTCATGGCGCAGTTCGGCATGCACGGCGACCCCAAGGTGAACGCGGCATGGGAGAGGCTGCCGATTCAGGACGACTCGGTGCGCGAGAGCAATCGCCGCGGCTATCTCACGTTCGCTATGCGGAGCGATCCCAACACACGCACAAATCAATTGTTCATCAACATCGTCAATAATCGGAATCTCGACGAAATGGGCTTCGCGCCGATCGGTCGCGTCGTCGACGGGCTGGCCGTGATCGATTCACTCTATGCGGATTACGGCGATGCTTATCCCAACGGCAACGGCCCGGATCAGTCGCGAATCAGACGCGAAGGGAACGCCTACCTCGAGACCGAGTATCCCAAGCTCGACTTCATTCGCCAGGCGCGCATCGTGAGCGATAGCACCGTGACGGCGACAGCGGACAAGCGCGACACGAGTGCGACAAAGCGTTAGGCACATAGCGCTCGTTTCGCCCCTGGTTGCGCGACTTCTCGGCGCGCAGCACACGCACAGTACCACCTGTGAGACCGCAGCGGTGTGTGTCGGCGCGATGGCGACGGGACTCGCCACGCGCATCTCGGCCGAGGGTGGGAGGACGTTCGGCGAAGGCTACTTCACCCAGCCCATGCTCATGGCCAGCGCCACGGGCTGGAGCGGCCGGCTGCAGGCGTTAGGCGTCTACAACTTCGAGGGCTACACACTGCGCCGCGGGGAGCTGAGTCCGGGGATCTATGGCGAGGGGTACATCGACAGGCGGCATCCGCATACGTACGTGCACGAGCTCATGCTCGGGACGCGCGCTGCGTTAGGCGGCGCCCGGCTATCTCTCTTTGCCGGCAAAGGGATCGTTCCGTTCGGCAGTGAAGATCCGATGCTGCGGCCCTTCACGCGCTATCCCGCCAATCATCATCTCGCGCAGATCCTGGAGCGCGCGCAGATCGTCGCCGCGGCGCGGCTTGGCCGTCTCACGATCGAAGCGAGCAGCTTCAACGGGGACGAACCCGAGCACCCGGGTGACTGGCCCAACACCGATCGCTACTTCGATTCCTGGTCCGGCCGGGCGACGGTTGTTGTCGCGCCGGGCTTCGATGGCTCGGCAAGCGTTGCGCGCATCAAATCCCCCGAAGATCCCGCGGGATTTGGGTTAAACCAAAACAAACTGGCCGCGTCGCTGCGATTTTTGGCGACATCAAATCGTCCCATACGTTATGCAATGCTTGAATGGGCCCAAACCACCGAATGGCTCGGTCCGCGAAAAGACCTTTGGTCCTTCGCGTCCGGACTCTTCGAGGGATCCACGCGAACGCCGATCGGCGATCTCGCGTTCCGCCTCGAACGCACTTCTCGTCCCGAGGAACAGCGCGACAAAACACCCTTCCGATCAGTTCGGCCATTACTCGATTTTGGCATACTCGGCCGCACGCTCTGGGAGAGTGTGAACGTCGGCTGGTCACGCGGCTTCGGACCACAACGCTCGGGGGATGTTCAGGTTACGCCTTTCATCGAAGTGTCACACTACCGCGCCCGACCCTTGGAGCGAGTCGTCATAGCCTCGCCGGAGGCTACGTTCGGTGGGCTGCGGCTCCTTTCGTTTTCAGCCGGTGTACGAATCGGCCTCGGCGCGATGCGTGGGGAAATGGGACGCTACGGTGTTGCGAGTACGAGCGGCACGCCTAACTAGGAGCCTGGTCTGTGTTGCTGCATAGGAGAATCTGTTGTTCCATAGGGTTGGCGGCCGTTGCGTTGACTGGCTGCGACGACTCGAATCCAGGCGTTGGGCCGGACACAACGAATAAGCCGCCGCCGGCACCCGTGGTTCTTTCCGTCGCCGGTCAGGGGGAAATCCTCTCGCGATATACGGCCGAAGTGTGGGTGCGCGGCAGCGTTGCGTACACGAGCACGTGGGGGACGCGCAATGGAGCGAACGGGAACGCGCTACATGTGTGGGACGTCTCCGGCAACACACCGCAGCTGCGCGATTCGGTACTCATCGATCAGGCGGTCACGTTAGGCGACGTTCAGGCAACCGATGATGGAAAGTACCTCATCGTCGCCACCGAGCTCGGGCCCGGGTCTATTGTCATCTTCGACCTGGCCGATCCGCTCAAGCCACGTCAGATCTCGCGTTTCTTTTCGCCGAACATCACGCGCGGCGTGCACACGGCCGAAGTGCAACCTGTAAATGGTCGCTTGTATGCGTTCTTATCGGTCAACAGCAGCTCGCTTCCATCACGCCTCGTGATCGTTGACCTCGGTGATCCAGTGAATCCGCGCGAGGTGCTCAGCCGAGACATGGGACGTCCGTTCATTCATGACGTGTTTGTTCGCGACGGACTCCTCTTCACTGCGCTGTGGCACGACGGAATGACGATTTGGGATATCGGCGGCGGCGGACGTGGCGGCTCACCACAAAGCCCGATCGAGATCGGTAACGTGAAGACCGTGAACGGATCCGTGCACAACATGTTCTGGTTCCACGATCCGACGAACAACAGCAAGCGTTACGTCTTCGTGGGCGAAGAAGGACCGGCGAGCATCGGCAATCGCGCGTCGGGCGACCTGCACGTCGTCGACGTGAGCGACATGACGCGCCCGGTAGAAGTCGCCATGTATCACGTGAACGATGCCGGCGTGCACAACTTCACGATGGACGAGCCTAACGGGATGTTGTACGCGGCATTCTACAATGCCGGAGTGCGCGTGCTCGACGTGCGCGGCGACTTGGGTACGTGCACAGCCGAACAAAAGGTCTCGGCAACAGACTCGCGCTGCGATCTCGAGAAAATGAATCGCGTGCGAGGGATCGGGCTGCAGGATCGCGGCAAGCCCGTCTTCGTATGGGGCGTGCACTTCGTCGGCGGGAACGTGTACGCGTCCGACATGCTGAACGGGCTCTGGAAGCTTCGCGGGGTGACACGCTAGCCCGAAAAACAAAACAAATGGCTTTGAGTACGCAGTTCTCAATGGTCAGTATTGAGTGTTCACATTAGTGACAACATGATAGGCGGTAGTTCAAATCATGCAGTTACTGATTTGAGAACTCAGCACTGACCACTCAAAACTGGTCTCTCAAAGCTATTTGTTTTCATCATACGGATATGCCCCCGACGAATCAGTTCAGTAGTGAGGACCTCGACCTCGGCCTCGACTCCCCGATCACTCGTCGTGACTTCCTCAACGCCAGCCTCCTGGCAACCGGCGCCGCGCTGCTCAATGCTCCCGCGCCACTCGTTAGGCAGTCCTCCGCGGCCGCCAATCCGGAGTGGGAGGGATTCGGCGGAGTCGGCGACTACGCGCGCTCGCATGGAAACACATGGGCCTCGCTCAGCGTTGCTCATGACCTGCGCGACGGCAAGTTCACAAACGCCAAATCAATCGACACAGGTGAACGCTACGACCTGATCGTGGTCGGTGGCGGTCTTTCGGGCCTCGGCGCCGCGGCATTCTTCCAGAAACTGAAAGGCGGGCGCTGTTTGGTCCTCGACAACCATCCGATGGTCGGCGGCGAGGCGAAGCGCAACGAGTTCCTCGTGGACGGCGTGCGCCTGATCGGCCCGCAAGGCTCCAACGACTTCGGGACCGGACTGCCGCGTGGCTGGCTTGGCGACTACTGGAAGGATCTGGGCATTCCGTTCGGCGCCCAGGCCTTCGAGCACCAAGCGTGGGCGGACGGCGTCAAACCATTGGAAATGGCGCGCGACCATTACTACTTCCAACTCTGGTCCGACGAATTCGCGAGTCACGGATTCTTCTTCAAGGAAGCCGACGGAACACTCCGCCTCGTTAGGGATGCGTTCGGCGCCGGCCTGAACGAAACACCGTGGTCCGAAGCGCTGCGCCGCGACTTCGTCCGCTGGCGTTCGAGCCCGAAGGTCTATGACGGCGCCGATCTCCCGCGTTGGCTCGACAGCATGACGTACGAACAGCTGCTGGTGCGTGAGCTCAAGCTGGATCCGGCAGTTGCTCGTTATGCAGATCCCATTCTTGCAGGCGCGGCGGGCGGTTTGGGCGGCGACGTCATCTCCGCCATGTGCGCGGCGCAGATCGGACTTCCCGGCACTGCAAATGGAGCGCGCAGAGCTTCGCACAAACTGTCCGAGACATTGCCGTACACATCCTCATTCCCCGGCGGGAACGACGGCATCATGCGGCACGTCCTCAAGAAACTCGTTCCGGCCGCGATCGACGGCGACGGTTTCGCCGGCATTCTGAACGGCCGCGTCAGGTTCGCCGCGCTCGATGCGAAGAACAACCCCACGCGCATCCGGCTCGGCGCCACCGTGATTGGGGTAACAAATCAGCCTAACGGCGTCGAGGTGCGGTACATCCACGATGGCCGCTTGCATCGCACTACCGGCTCCGGCGTTGTCATGGCAAACGGAGCGTGGTCGTCGCAGTACATCGTCGCGGACGTCGGAGACGCGAAACGCGAGGCGTTCAAAGATTTCGTGCGCGCGCCGATGCTGGTCGTCAACGTCGCCCTCAAGCGCTGGCGCTTCATGTACGACCTCGGGATTACCGCGGCCAGCTACCGCGACCAATTCGGTTTCTGCTGCAACCTGCGCCAGTCGATGGTTGTCGGAGATTATCGCCCGACGCTGCACCCCGACCGTCCTACGATCCTTACTTTCTACGTTCCGTTCGAGAGACCAGGGCCCTCGCTCAAAGAGCAGGCCGTTGCCGCGCGCAACGAGTTGCTTGCGACGACATACCGCGACTACGAGCGCAAAATTCGCGAGCAGCTCGTGCGCCTCTTCGGGCGAGCTGGCTTCGATCCGCGCAATGACATCGCCGGCATCATTCTGAATCGTTGGGGCCACGCGTACGTGTGCCCTGCTCCGGGCTTCTACTTTGGACGCGATGGCAAGCGAGCGGCGCCGGATATCCTCCGCGAGCCTCTCGGACGCGTGACGTTCGCGAATTCCGAGCTGCACGGTCACCAAAACTGGGCAGATGCGACGGCCGAAGGAAAGCGCGCAGTAGAGCAGCTGATTCTCTGACCGGCGTGTTCGCGATGCGTCTGGCGGCCAAGCGCCTACGGCACCGGCCGCCGATCCAGCGATTCAATCGTTGCATTGGATGGCGGCCGCTCGCGGCGCAACCGTTGGGAGACAACCTCTGCTTGCTTGAATACGCGCAAGAGGTTTTCTCCGGCGAGTTTGCGCAGGTCGGCGTCACTCCATCCTCGCCTAACGAGTTCAGCGAATAGCGCGGGATACTTGGAGACGTCTTCCAGCCCCTGGACCAGATCCTGGTCAGCCTCGGCGCCGTAGAAATCGGCGCCGATCCCAACGTGGTCGATGCCGGCGACTTTCCTTATGTGCTCCACGTGATCGGCGACGTCCTTCACCGTCGCACGCGGCGCTGGACCCTTCTCCGCCACATACTCGCGCGAGAGTCGCTGCCACTGACTGTCGGAGGTGGCTCGAGTCAGCCGCGGAAACAGTTCTTCGCTCCACTTGCGAGCTGATTCCGAGACGAACTCCGGGATGAACGCGACCATGACGACGCCGCCGTTCTTTGGAATGCGACGAAGGATGGAGTCGGGGACGTTCCGCGCGTGATTCGTAACAGCCTGGGCCGACGAGTGCGAGAAGATGACCGGCGCCTCCACCACCGCGAGCACGTCGCTCATCGTCGCCGGCGAAACATGCGAGATGTCGACGAGCATGCCCAGCCTGTTCATCTCACGCACTACTTCGCGACCGAACGGCGTAAGGCCGTTGTGCCGCGCTGTGTCGGTGGCGGCATCGGCCCAATCGTTTGTGTGAAAATGCGTCAGCGTCATGTAGCGCACGCCGAGATCATAGTACGCGCGCAGCGCGCCTAACGAGTTGACGATCGTATGTCCACCCTCTATGCCCAGCAGTGACGCGATCCTTCCCTGCTTCATCTCGCGCCGGACGTCGGCCTCGCTGGTCGCATAGCCCAGGTCCTTCGGATACTTCTCGATGAGACGGCGAGCGATGTCTATCTGCTCGAGTTGGGCTCGCATTGCGTCCAACGGGCTCAGTCCACTCGGCACGTACACAGACCAGAACTGGGCGCCGACCATGCCTTCGCGTAAGCGCGGAAGGTCGGTGTCGAAACGAGCCCGTTTCGCGATGTCGTACGACTCGACGTCGCGCGGTGGCATGCCCTTCTCCCGGATGACCCAGGGCAGATCGTTATGCGTGTCGATGATGGGGGTCGTGCGCAGGATGGCTTTCGCGCGACGCATTGCAGCGTCATCGGGCTGGGCCGCGGCGCTTGGCATGGCGAGTACGCTCCCGAGCAACAGAACTGCGCTCCACGGAAGCCAGCTTGACGTGGTCATCACGATCTCCGGTTGCTGCGCACGCGTTAAGAGTTGCCCCACACCATGCGCGCCGCCACCTTCTCCCCCCCATGCGGAAGCTCCTGGGCCTGCTTGGGGCCCTCCTCGCCGTCCACATTGCTCTCCTCTTCGTGCGCCCGTCGGGCGCGGAAGTCCCCGTCCCTGGCGACGCGGTGCAAATCGGCATCGTCTTCGACGTTGGTGGTCGCGGCGACAAGTCATTCAATGATGGCGCGTACATCGGCGCCGAGCGCGCGGCAAAGGAGTTAGGCGCGCACGTTCGCTTCATCGAGCCTGGCGAAGGCTCCGACCGCGAAGCAGGGCTCCGACTACTCGCGGCGCAAGACATGGACCTCGTTGTCGGCGTCGGCTTCATCTTCACTGATGACTTGCACGATCTGGCGGTCGAATACCCTAACGTGCGGTTTGCGGGGGTCGACTACGCGCTTCAGACCGACGCGAAGGGAAACGTCATTCCGCCGCCGCCTAACCTCGCGGCGCTCAAGTTTCGCGAAGAGCAAGGTTCATTTCTCGTCGGCGCGATGGCTGCGCTCATCAGCAAGTCGAAGAAGCTGGGCTTCGTCGGCGGAATGGACTTCCCGCTCATTCACAAGTTCGAAGCCGGCTACAAAGCCGGCGTCAAAGCCGTATGTCCCGACTGCACTGTGATCGTGCAGTACGCAGGCGTTACTCCCGAAGCGTTTCGCAATCCGGGTCGCGGACAGGAGCTCGCGTTGAGTCAGTATCAGCAGGGCGTGGAGATCATCTTCCACGCATCCGGCTCCACTGGACTCGGCGTCTTCGAAGCGGCGCGGCGCCTGCACAAGCTCGCGATCGGCGTCGACGCAGATCAGTACAGCGAGGCGCCGGGCTACATCCTGACGTCCATGATGAAGGGCGTGGATGCTGCTGTCTACGAGACGATACGACGCGTCAAGGCAGGCGCTTTTGCTGGCGGAGTTTTCTGGTTTGGGCTCGCCGAGAACGGCGTCGGCTACGTCTACGATGAGAACAACCGGGCGCTCATTCCCGATTCGGTGCGCACCCGCGTCGAGGGGCTCAAGCGGGAGATCATTGCGGGGCGCATTCAGGTTCCGAGCACGCGGGAATGAGCGCTCCAATAGCACCGGCTCTGCCGTACGTCATCAGGGCGCAGAACATTCGTAAGACCTTCGGACCCGTCGTCGCCAACGCACGCGCTTCGCTGGACGTCACGTTAGGCGAGATCCACGCCGTCGTCGGCGAGAACGGAGCTGGGAAGTCCACGCTGATGCGCATGCTCGCCGGGATCTTTCCT